>NZ_JAUBSB010000034.1:6712-72022 GCF_036702135.1 Microcoleus sp. LAD1_D3
ATAATTCTGAATCGCCTCTTCCATCATCTCTTTCGCCGGAATGTCGAGGTGATTTGTCGGTTCGTCCAAAATCAGCAAATTCACGGGAGTCAACAGCATTTTTGCCAAAGCCAGACGGGCTTTTTCTCCGCCGCTTAAAGCGCCAACCTGTTTAAATACTGTTTCACCAGTAAATAAGAAACGGCCCAACAAAGTCCGAACTTCTTCATTTTTCCAGTCGGGAACTTCGTCGTGAATCGTTTGCATCACGCTTTTATTCAAATCTAAGGCTTCTGCCTGATTCTGTTCAAAGTAACCGGGGATGACGTTGTGACCTCCCAATTTGACAGTACCTTCAGTCGGCTTTTCCAAGCCCATAATCATCCGCAGCAGGGTTGATTTGCCCGCGCCGTTGGGGCCGAGAAAGGCAATACGATCGCCCCTTTCAATCAACAAGTCGGCTCCCAAAAATAGGATTTTTTCGCCGTAGGTATGCACCAAATCTTCAATTATTGCTACTTCGCGGCCACTGCGGGGTGCGGGGGGAAAGCGGAAATGCAAAGTTTTTAATCCGCCGGTGGGGGCTTCGATGCGTTCGATTTTGTCTAACTGTTTCTCGCGGCTTTTGGCTTGGGTGCTACGAGTAGCGCTGGCGCGGAATTTTTCTACAAATGCTTGCTGTTTTTCGAGCTCTTTTTGCTGGCTTTCGTAGGCGCTGAGTTGGGCTTCTCTGGCTTCTGCTTTTTGCAGTAAATAAGAGGAATAGTTGCCGAGGTAGGTGCTGGAAACTCCGCGTTCGGTTTCGACGATTTGGGTGCAGAGCCGATCGAGAAATTCCCGGTCATGGGATACGATTACCATTGGGGTTGTCAGCCCTTTGAGGTATACTTCCAGCCATTCGATCGTTTCTAAGTCGAGGTGGTTGGTAGGTTCGTCTAGTAGCAGGATGTCGGGTTTTTGCAGGAGAATTTTGCCCAAACTCATCCGCATTTGCCAACCGCCGCTGAAGGCGCTGACTAATCGATCGCCATCTTCGGGTTCAAATCCGATTTCGGGCAGAATTTTCTCGATTTGGGCTTCTAAACCGTAGCCGTTTAGGCCTTCAAATTGCCGTTGCAGCCGATCCATTTTGTGGATCAGTTCGTCTAGATTTTCTGGGGAGGAGTTTTCCAAGTCTCGATGGACTTGCATTAGGGATTCATGGACTTCGTTGGCTTCGCTGAAGGCACGCCAAAATTCTTCTTTGACGGTGCGAGTCGGATCTACTTCAAATTCTTGGGAGAGGTAGGCGATGTGTAAGCTGGCGGGGCGAATGACTTCGCCGGCGGTGGGTTCGATTTCGCCGGCGATGATTTTGAGTTGGGTGGATTTACCGGCACCGTTAACGCCTACTAAGCCGATGCGATCGCCTGGTTTGACTTCCCAGGTGACATCTTTGAGTACGACGCCTGTGGGATAAATTTTACTGATGTGTTCGAGTCGCAGCATTGTTGTGGGGACTGGGGAAGGGCAGGTTTAGCGGCGGATGGGATGCCGGCGCTGAGGTCGAGTTAATCTTAACAAATTTTAATTATATTTAGACACTGGCAATATTTTGATTTTGTGGGACTTACGCGAAGAAACCGGGTTTTTATGAAAAATCGCAGATTCTCAACTAGAAATCTACGAATAAACCCGGTTTCTGGCGTCGACGTGGGTGTAGGACTATTTGGGTGGGGCGATCGAGCGATCGTGTTGTTTCAGATTGAATTTCTCGAATAATGGTTGAGACTTCTGCACATTATAATAGTGAGTGTCAACCT
The DNA here is from genome assembly GCF_036702135.1 of Microcoleus sp. LAD1_D3. Lineage (NCBI taxonomy): Bacteria > Bacillati > Cyanobacteriota > Cyanophyceae > Oscillatoriales > Microcoleaceae > Microcoleus > Microcoleus sp. LAD1_D3. The sequence continues at coordinate 8,494 of NZ_JAUBSB010000034.1, forward strand.
CGATAGCAAAAGAGAGCGATCGTGCCAGCAAGAGACATTTATCATCAAGTTGTCAAACAGGCTCTCATTAAGGCTGGCTGGACAATTACCCATGATCCGTATCCCTTGGCTTGGGCGAAGAGAAACCTATCGATGTTGGTGCCGAACAGCTATTAGCTGCTGAAAACAACGATCGCAAGATAGCCGTTGAAGTTAAAAGTTTTATCAGACAGTCTAGAATTGCCGATTTAGAGCCAGCTTTGGGTCAATATACTTTTTACTATGACATCTTAAAACGGACGGAATCCGAAATACAACTGTATCTTGCAATTCTACTAAATGCTTTTACAGAGCTTTTGTAATGAGAAAAATTTGGGTCACATATTGCGAGAGAATAACCACATAAATAGGGTTATTTTCTACCAGAAGATAGAGGAAATAGTACAAGGAATAGCTTAAATAATTATCGCAAATTTTTTAAAAAATAAAAAATCAATAACTTAAGGAATTACTCTGTTTAGGGTATGGCTCGATAATTCCATTTGGGCAAATATTCGTCAACAACAATTTGCATACTATTTTTGAAATAATCAGCCACCTTCCGACCAGTTTTATAAACTTTATTAAGGATATTTACAGCTACAGATAGTCCCGTTTTAGTTTGAGTTTTTCCCACCAGAATTTTGACTAATTCTAAACTTGTAAAAATTACTCCTTGACCGACCCTGGCAATATGAGGAAAAAGTCGATGTTCTATGGGATTATATTTAGATGTATAAGGAGGTAATGAGCAATTATGCTCTCAATTCCTATTTCATTAACTAATTTCTGCAAATCTTATTTAAAAATATAATGATTAGCATTATTACTACCTCCACTATCACATTTTGCCAAGATAGAATTGTCTTGACGAGCGCGGTTGACGTGATCAACGCCTAACGGCATCAAAGGTTATTTCAGACACCATATTCAGTACACGCAACCTGACCATGAAACCGTGATCAACGCCTAACGGCATCAAAGGTTATTTCAGACAAACACGGCTGCAACTATCAGCGATCGATGATAAGTGATCAACGCCTAACGGCATCAAAGGTTATTTCAGAGAACTTGCGTGGGGGAAAGTGCGATCGCTTGGGCGTGATCAACGCCTAACGGCATCAAAGGTTATTTCAGGCCCAAGGGTGAAGTGCTGAAAGTACGGTTTGCTTGGTGATCAACGCCTAACGGCATCAAAGGTTATTTCAGATTGATGTAAAGGTGGCGATCGCATTGCCTTTCGGTGTGATCAACGCCTAACGGCATCAAAGGTTATTTCAGTTGTACCTTTAGGCCATTCCATTATATTTCCTCTTCGTGATCAACGCCTAACGGCATCAAAGGTTATTTCAGTTGATCTCGATTCCAATTCTGCTGATAACGTAGCCAGTGATCAACGCCTAACGGCATCAAAGGTTATTTCAGACGGCGATTACCCCAGTGGTCTGCACCCAGTTCGAGTGATCAACGCCTAACGGCATCAAAGGTTATTTCAGACCGCACGGCGATCGATTTCAGCGCGGCAGCTTGTGATCAACGCCTAACGGCATCAAAGGTTATTTCAGGAGATTCAACAAATTTATTTGCAGGGCAATCCGATCGTGTGATCAACGCCTAACGGCATCAAAGGTTATTTCAGAAATTCAGTCCTGCCGTCGTTGTGATGCAATTCAATGATGTGATCAACGCCTAACGGCATCAAAGGTTATTTCAGGTTACAGTAACAGTAACACGCGCTTCTTCGGATTGTGATCAACGCCTAACGGCATCAAAGGTTATTTCAAGGAAAATCGCTAGTAAAGAATCGATCGGAGTAACCCGTGATCAACGCCTAACGGCATCAAAGGTTATTTCAGCCTTGGTTTCGCTTAACTTTTCTTCTTTCTGTGTCCAGTGATCAACGCCTAACGGCATCAAAGGTTATTTCAGAATTTCGCCCCAGCCCCAGTCAACGTGTGGAACGTGATCAACGCCTAACGGCATCAAAGGTTATTTCAGCTCCCCAGAGATTATCTTCCGCAACTATGCGGGGATGTGATCAACGCCTAACGGCATCAAAGGTTATTTCAGTATTTGGTAGCAGCCCTTCGTACTCTATCTGATCGTGATCAACGCCTAACGGCATCAAAGGTTATTTCAGATGAAGAGGAAGACTTTATCAGTCGATTAATCAGGTGATCAACGCCTAACGGCATCAAAGGTTATTTCAGAACAAAAAATACCCGCTGACGGTGCGAGTTTTCTCCGACGTGATCAACGCCTAACGGCATCAAAGGTTATTTCAGACAGTGCCAGTGGTGGCAGTTGCCTTGCTTATTTGTGATCAACGCCTAACGGCATCAAAGGTTATTTCAGACCGATCGCCCAACCCCTTAAAGAATAAACCCTCCAAACCATTTTTGCAAGCACCTTGTCCGACTAAATCCTTAAAACCTCCTTCCAACATCAAAGCAGTTCGATCGCACATCTCAAACCCTCACCAATCAAAGCATTCAAACCGTGCAAGCACCCAAACATCAAACACAACAACCTCAAAACCTATCCCCACAAACAATCCAGACATTACGCGCACCCAAAAACCCCTTACACTCAGAGATCCTTGCAATTACTCAGGCCCGATGGAACTCCAGCAATCAACCCCAGCCAACACATCCGCCAGCAAAAAATCCCCAGCATCAGCCAAAACATAGCGCTGCCACCTAGTCTTTTTAGAACCCGCATGATCCACCCAGCAAGGCAAAGCCAAATACCCATTTCGATCTAAAATCAACCACTGACAAATATCAGCTTCAAACTCATCCCGCCACAGCAAAACAGAATTAATTAAATCCCGACTTTCCCCCAGCGAAACCCCACCAAATCTACTCACCGACTCCGGGCGCAAAATTGCCTCCCGCAATCTTTCCAACAGCTTGGGATTGCCAACATCCCCGCCAAAATCCACCCAAATTCCCAAATCAATACCAGTCAGCAACACCTGAAAATCCGGCCGCGCATTGCCCGCCGCAAACTCCTCCTTGGCAACTTTCACCCGCCGAACAGTCCGCAGCAAAGTCGAACTTTTGGGAGCAGACAAAAGGGCGATCGCAATCTTACAGCCACAGTGAGAATAGCGGTTAATTTCCCCCACCATTGACAGCAGCATTCCGTACACCGTAGCCGGCGGCGGCACCGGATAACTTTCCGCATATTCCCGCGCATAAGACTGCCGCCAACAAGCAATTGGCACTTCAATTCGCAACCCGATCATGCAGCCTCCCGATCGATATCCGACAATATCACGGACTGCAAATCCCTCACCGCCGGCTTAATTCCCCGAAAAACTTTCACACCCAATTGCTCCAATTCTTCCACCTCCGGCTCGACAGAAATTGCACCGCCAATCCACACCTCATTCGGGTCAATATCTCCACCCTCAATGCGGCGCACCAAATCCGATATTGAAATCTCCCCTTTGCGATTTTCCTCAAAGCAGTAAAGAATCCGGGGAGCAAAATCGTGAGTCCACCTGAACACAATACTTTCAGGAGAAAAATCGTAAAGAAACCGAGCGTGATTTCCCGCAACACCTCCGAGAGAAGCCAAAGCATCCAAAACAGAAATCACCCGATTCGCAACCTTCAAACGGTGCGGAGTCATCGCAAAACCGTACTGATAGCGAGTAGCGTGAGCCTCCGTTTGATGAATAGATTTCCGGTCTTTTTTGCCGCTAGTCGAGCCAAAAAACAAATCGCCAGTATCCGCAGTCAAAGAAATCGCGCGAGTCACTTCTAGCACCCCCCTGCGAGCAATGCTTTCCCCTTTTTTCAGTTTAGCTTTAGCCTTGCCGCCTTTAGCAGTTGGTTTGGTATCGCTCGACTCTGGAACCCCATCATTATTGATATCTTCCGTTGCGGCTTTCGCATCCATGTAACCCAAAACATCATCATCAATGTAGATTTCTGGATCGAAAACACCTTCTTGAACGCGATAATTTTCATTTTTATCATCATCCCATTTGCGGTTGACATCTTCTCCTAAAAACTGCCACTGATAGCGAATTGCCCACCGAATCGCCTCCGCAGATACAGTAGTCCGCAGCGAATTTTTCCATGCTAAGCGCTGCAAAGTTGTCACGTTACCTTGGTTTTCACCCCGGTTGTTAGCAGCGATGCCGTAATTGGTCAAAATGTTGCCAAACAAATGATAAGTCATGGTATTTCCTCAGTTACAGATATAGTGTGTGCGTAAGTTCTGCCTAACGTAAATTGCGAAGGGATGATGGCAAAGGCACGCTTTCACCATCATCATCATCTTCGTCATCTTCTTCTTCCTCATCCCCATCATTCTCATCTAAATCAACCTCAGAATCTTCAGCCTCCACCCGCTTGCTGCTTGGCAATTCAGGCGGCAAGTCAGGCGATTTCCTGCCTTTGTAACTGACGAGGGAAAGCAAGACTAAATTTCTTGCCATTTCCCAATCATCTAATACTAAATTCCACAATTCTGCTTGATATTCTTGCTGCACTCGCGAAAAGCCTGCTTTCGACCAAAATTCCGTGATGAAAGAACAGAATGCTGAAAAGTTTTTGCAGCGAATCATTTTCGAGCGCACTTTTTCCCGTTCATCTGATATCCGCTTTTCACCTAAATTTTTGCCATGTTCTTCGCTAGCATTTTGGCGCTTGGCTTCAGCATTTCCTTGCTTAAAAGAACCCGCGTAAATTCCTCTCAAAGCATCGTGACAAGCCTCAACAAACCGCCCGTGGGATGCTTCTTTCCACTCCGCATATTCTACCATATCTCGAAATCCTTTACTTTCATAACACAGTCGATCGAACAATTCTTTGCTAGTTATTTTCTCCGCCAACTCTCCGTACCACGGAAGGTGTTTAATCAAAGCATCAGCGATTAAACCTTTAGCCAAGCTGGGGACAATGGCACTGCCCGAATCTCCGTAAACTACATACTTATCCTTGAAAGCATTTTGCGCTTTCTGATAAGCGGCACAGATTTTTGCATCCGCAGTTACGGAATACTTGTCCGTCGGAGATTTTTGCTTTTGATTCCACGGCGTTTTCCCAAAAATCACAGCGCGACAGCGGCTAACTTTGTAAGTTTTCGCAATCTCTACTGCGGATTCGTAAGTCACTAAAAAACGCAGCGCTGCATCTCCAATCCCGGAAGCATGAAAATTTTTGTACGCTTGATGGCGTTTGGCGTAACTCATTCTAGTTTCAGCAAACTGTTTGAGATTCAAGATTTCAGGAATTATCAAAGCTGCAGATGCTTTTTCTCCTTTTGCGAACGATCGAATTTTGAAATAACAGCAAACTACGGGCGCGTAAAGCAACACTAAAGCATCTAAAGCGTTTTGTTCGATGCTAGTTTTGCCTGCGAAAGCAGTGTGTTTGACTGTAGCGCCTGGATTCAGCCAGCCCGCTACAGCCAAGGGTTTCTCTAGCAGGAAACCCGCGCGATCGCACAAATTTTTAGCAAACTTTTGATGGCTGTATTCAGTTAGTGACTTGTAACTTACTACTAGCGGCAACTCGCCCTCATCAATCTCAAAAGATTGAGATTTTATGCCGTCGCTTTTAGAAAGTATCCCTTGCTGCAAAAAAGTATTCAACAATCCTTGATGCAGCGCCACTCTCGACTCCGGCAAGAGATTTTCTGAATCGATTCCCCGGAATCCAATCAATCCGTCATTTAGCAAAAACGACTGTTGAATCAACCATTCGATCGCCTCTAAATGACTCCCTTGAATATTCAGCGCGACTTCATATTCGCCCAGATCCCATTTCAGTTTATCATAACTAATCCCCTCCCGATTAAATTGCCTTAAAGTCATCCATAAACCAGCCAAACCCGCCGCGTGCATATCCGTATAATGCGGGCTGTGCAAGTTAAGAACTATTTCAACATTTGTACTGTTCACAAGCTCCCGTTACCTCACTGTAAATCACGGCATCTTTTGGGGCGATCGGATAAAATTTTTGAAATCTTTTCCAATCTGTGAGTTTAGAAATAGGACGGGGAAGCCGCACCGGAACCGCCCATTTTTGTGCTTCCTCAGCCAAAGCCTTATTTTTACTGATGCCTTTTTTCGCCCTTTTTTCCTCTGCAATTTTCTCGATATTTTGCCGGTCTTCTGCTAAAATGACATTAATGGTATTCCCAGGCTCTCGCAAGGATTCGCGACTGGTACACCACAAGCCGTCCAGCCATGCGGAGTCATATTCGGCGATCGGTTCGCCGGTGATTTTGAGAGCCGCATTCATTAAATCCGTCTGCGAAATTTCCCCCAATTCCGCAAGTTCTCGAACGAATTCTTGACCAGCTTTTACCTGTTCTCCCGTATAAGGATAAGGAGTGTTAGTCGGATAAAATATAGCTTGGCAAATGCGTCCCGATGCTAGTACCAAATTGCCAGTAGCATCAAACTCAACTTGCCTCTTAAGCCGCCCCAGCCGCTGAATCAGCGCCGCAAAAATTGCAAATGGCGTTATCAGCAAATCGGCACTCAAATCGAGGGACATTTCGCAGATTTGATTGGTAACAGCCAGCACACCTTTAGTTTGCTGCGAAAAAGCTGACATGACTTGAGAATGGCGATCGACCCGATCTTTGTATCTATATCGAGCGTGGTAAACTAAAGGCAAAAAATCTAAATTCGGGTACTTAACTAACTCATTCACAGCATAATTGTAAGTGTCAACGCAACTTTTTACAGAATTGTTGACCCACAAAACCTTTTGATTTGCTGCTAAAGCAGCCGCGACATCCACCATGACATCGGTGGAACTTTCAACTACTTGAAATTGATAGCGCGGCAAATCCTCCAAATCTTTCGGGCCTTCAATCTCGGTCATCTCTTCGCCCAACTCCGCCACGGTAGCGTAAATTTTTGCCAGTTGTTCCTGAGTGAAGCTGGCGCTCATCAGCAAAATCGGCGCGCCTTTAAACGTCTGGATAAATCTCAGCAAAGCGCTAAACAATTTGTCATCGTAAGCGTGAACTTCATCAAAAACCAAAGCACCTTGGGCGATCGCAATCCACGCATAAATCGGCTTGCGGTTGTTCTGCATCAATCCCAAAACTGAATCTACCGTGCCGACGATGAGCTTGGCAATCCAAGCTTTGAAACTTTGCAGTCTCGACTCATTTTCAACGTGGTCATCATTTTCATTAATCAAAGCTTGGTAAACCTCTAAATCGATGTTCGATCGAGAGTGCATTAAAGCTGTTTCAGCTTCAGTCAAAGTCCCGTAATCCAAAAAGCCCTGAGTAGCCGTCCCCGTAGTAGGATAAAGCACAAACAGCTTTCTATTAATTGCCCAATTTAATCCCCACAAATAAGCAGCAATTGTTTTACCAGTTCCGCAACTAGCTTTAACTAAAGTAATTCTAGTTTTGGTCGCAGCAACAGACTTTTGAAAACCCCGCGGCTGCTTTTTATTGAGCCGGGAATCGATAACCTGCTGTAAATCTTCCCGGCTCAATACTTGCTCCAAAACTTGCCTCAACCATTGCCGCTGATTTGCGATTTGCGGCACCGCAGAACCTGCGATATCCGCTGCAATGACAGTCGCTTTCACTGCGGCAATGAACCGCTGGCGATCGCTATTTCGCCCCACAGTTTTTGCCATTGCTTCGCATTCGTCCGTTACTGCCTCAACAGCATATTTTAGTTCCTCCTGCGTCCAATTTGATTTTTTGACATTGGGCAGTTTTGGCGGCAATTTTAACTGGCTACCAGTCCCAATTTTGAGCAGCGCCCTAAAATCATCTCGGACGGGTTTTGCATCTGGTTTAGAAGGAATTTTGTGCTGGCAAAATACAAAAAGCGGCGCATTGCCGCAGCCCTTAGTTTTGACAAATTCCTTTGTGGGATCGACTTTGAGATGGTGTCCGATCGCGCCCCAAACAGCCACCAACAAATCGACATCTTCGCAACTTTCCAGCCACTGCCTAAATTCGGGAACTCGCAGCACCAAAATGCCGCTCAAAATTTCGTGACGGATTATTTGTTGGACTTGGTTTCTCTCGTTAGTTGGCAATTCTGATTTAATCGTTTGTAACCACTGAGGATGCTTTTGATAATGCACTGACTCGGTTGCCATCAATCCCAAAAAGTGCTGGTTGGCTTTCCCCCAATCGTGAATGTAGCATCCCATCAAAGCTGTTTTCAACAGCAATTTCGCCCATTCATCGCCCAAACCTAATTGACGCAAGATAATCGGCAGCAATCGGTTGAGAATAATTTCAGCAGAACAGTACACCGCAGCAGTATGTCCGGGCAAAAAGTGAGCTGACTGAATTTCTTTAGGCAGCCTTGAAAAATCCTTGGGCAAAGACTTAGCAAAAAGTCGGGGAAAATTCACTTTCATTTAGCCTCCCAGTGAGGCACAAAAAAGCCACCTCCCATGTGTCCTTTGCCGCCAATACCGTTATGCTGCACCAACAAAGAATCTTCATCAGTAAGCCCGGATATTTTCACCGAATAACCTACTTTTGTATCGCCCTTAACTTTGATAGTTTTTCTGGCGATTTCGCCGTATTGATTGAGGGGAATTTCAGCATTGCCCGATCGCACTCCCAGCGCTTTCAGTTGCCGATTCACCGCCGCTAAAAAATAATTCTGCTGTTCGTAGCCAGAAATCACCACAACCCGAGCAAACAAGTCAGCAGCAGGCTTTAACGGCAATATTGTCGGCACTCCCAGCACGATTTGGTGGATGCCCACAGACAATTGCCGGCCACCGAGTTTAAAGAAATGGTGCGCGTTTTCTGCTGCCACCCTGATCCGCATTCGCGACGATCGCCCGATCTCGCGCTTGAGAGTAATTTTCCCCTGTCTGTCTGGATATCCCGCCACCGTCAGCAGCCGAATTGTGCGATCGGCCCGCAACATCGGCACTACTTCGCAAATCGCTGCAAACAGCCCGTAACCGTGGTCTGCTGGGAGCTCTAAGCCATTTACTCTGAAAGAAATGTCTGTCGAACTTGTTACTCGGAGTGCAGACATTTGATTTTTGAGAGAGGTAGTATTCACTAGCCTGCTCGGGAATAATTTAGTTAATCGCCTGACGGCATCAAAGGTTTTGGGGAGTTGAAAGCAATGGCTGTTCGCGTCCCTGCATTAATCGCGTAGGTTTTACTACTCGGAGGGCAGAATGATCAACGCCCCGTCTATTTTTCTAGGTATAGCACTTACCGCAACTTTTGTCAAGTATAATGTAAATAAATCTGTAGGGGCGGCTTTCACCAAAAATATTTCCGGTTGCGATAAAGACCGGAAAACCCGTCCCCACCCAACAGTAAATTCAAACAGACATCTCCAACAATTGGGGTTAAAATCAATCGGTCAAAAGAGCTTGCCGCTGAGCCTCCAACAATTCCTGAATCCCTATTTCTGCCATATCCAAAATTTGATTTAACTGACTCCGACTAAAACTTCCCTCTTCCGCAGTTCCCTGAACTTCAATAATATTCAAATCTCCATTCATTACCACATTACAATCAATTTCAGCAGCCACATCTTCAAGATAATTCAAATCTAAAAACGGCTCGCCTTCCAAAAGTCCCACAGACACGGCCGCCACTTGACGAATAATGGGCGATCGCACTAAATCACCTTTTTGCACCAACTTGTTCAAAGCATCAGCCACAGCCACAAACCCGCCAGTAATTGAAGTTGTGCGAGTCCCAGCGTCCGCTTGCAAAACATCCGCATCCACAAGTATGGTGCGTTCCCCCAATAATTGCATATCCAAGCACGATCGCAAACTGCGCCCAATCAACCGCTGAATCTCTTGAGTCCGTCCCGATAATTTCATAAATTCCCGCTCTTGTCGCTGCGGCGTAGATCCTGGCAACATTCGGTATTCCGCTGTCAGCCAACCTTGTCCGGTATTCTCCAGAAATCTAGGCACTCCCGGCTTGATTGTAACGCTGCAAAGTACCTGAGTATCGCCACTTTTCGCCAGTACGGAACCGCTAGCAAATTTGGTAAACTGTCGATCGAAACTAATGGGACGAATTTGATTTGGTTGTCTGCCATCTGGACGTTGGAAAGACATAATATTTAGGTGATTGGTAATGGTAATTGGGCATTAAAAATTTAAAATTGGGTATTAATCTTCCGTTTTTTTTTATTCGGTAAATATGCAGTCATTCAATCTAAAATCTAAAATCTAAAATCTAAAATGTTATGACGCTTGGCCCTTAGCCTCGATTAATTTGAGAATATCCTGCTGGACTTGTTCTGGGGATTGGTTGCCATCGACAGTTAACAGTTTGTTGCGGTATTCGTAATACTCTAAAAGAGGAATAGTGCGTTCGTGGAACAAATCGAGCCGACGCTGTAAAATTTCAGGGTGGTCATCTGATCGATCGCGCTCGATCGACCTACTCAGCAAAACCTCGATCGGCACTTTCAGCCAAACGGCCCAATCTAGCTCCTGCGCCAAATCCTCTAATAAAAAATCCAACTCCTCAGCTTGAAAAGCCGTTCGCGGATAGCCCTCCAACACCCAGCCATTAAAGACATCCCACAGCAGCAGCCGGCGGCGAAAGAATTCAATCATAGTTGCGTCGGGAACTAATTCCCCTCTTTCGACATAAGACACCGCCAGCTTGCCTAAATCTGTGTCTTCTGCGATCGCCTCCCGTAGAATGTCCCCCACAGCCAGCAAAGGAAGGCTTAAATTGCTGCACAGTAGTTCAGCCTGAGTTCCCTTTCCCGCTCCTGGCCCTCCCAGAATCACCACTCTCACAGTCTCTGCTCCTAGTGCCGCGACATTCAAATTTTACGCGATGTGTGTACCTTTTCTTAAAAGCCCTCGACGCAGCAAAACTCTCATCACCTTGGTTTTTCACCCTATAACTGTATAAATGTCAAGCTTCGCGCCGTATTTTGGTAAAAAACCCCGTTTCTGCCTAAGTGCTAATTGAGTTCAAAAATTGCACAAATGACTGCGAATGCCACTGCCGCGAGCTTTTGACAACTTGTATATCTAGTGTTCGATCCGATGTGCACTCGGCCCCGTACACTATATATTGTCAAGCAGGCTTCAGCCACGCCAAGGTCGGAGCTGCACTCAAGACTTAGTTGCTGATTAAATATTGCCCTATGGTTGCTCAGTTACAAACCCCTAAACTCAATTTAACCCACGGCTTGCCCTACACAGTTCAAGGACTGGTGCAAGTCTTTACAGGCCCGCACCGCTGCTTTTTTACCAGTGTCATGGCTCAAGCCCTCAGAATTGCAGGACAGGGAGCTCCAGTGCTAGCGGTGCAGTTCCTCAAAGGGGGAATTAATCAAGGGCATCAGCATCCGGTGCGGCTGGGGCAAAATTTAGATTGGGTGCGCTGCGATTTGTCACGCTGCATTGAGAATGCCAATTTAGATGAGCTGGAGACGCGATCGATCGAACAATTGTGGCAGTATGTTCAAAATGCGGTGCGCGAAGGCCGTTATGCCTTAGTTATTCTCGATGAATTGAGTTTAGCGGTTAATTTGGGATGGATTCCCGAAGCCGAAGTGGTGGCCTTGATTGACAACAAACCGCATCATTTGGATATGATTTTTACAGGGCCATCCATGCCCCAAAGAATTTTGGATGTTGCCGACCAAATTACTGAAATTCGCCGCAGTTAAGGACAATGATTCCAGTTGCGATCGCCTGTTTAGCGGTCGCATTTTTTATGTAAAAAAACAGTATTTAAAAAAAGAGGCGATCGCTTAGCTCAAAGAGCGATCGCACGCTGATCAATTTACCAGCGACGTTACGCTTGAACTACCGGATCGAAAACAACAGTCAATCGATCCGCCGGCACCATCCGCTTGAGAATTTTCAAGTGACCATCTGCATCAGACCAACTGCGAAACTCACCCACAACCACCTTTTCCACATTTGGAAGCGAGCGAACTATAGTCCACGGCTTGAGACGTTTTTCTTGCAACATAATATATATCTCCTTGGTAAATTGGAGCCAAAGCCAGTCCCCATGCTTTGGCAGGGCCGAGGACTGGCTTTTGACTTTGTAAACTTGCCCTTCTCTAAGAACATAGCACAAAAAAAATAGTTTGTGATTATATCTTATTTTACGTTTTCTTTATACGTAATTCCTACATGACAAATGATTAAACTAAAAACTTGTTAATTCTTTAATTCGCAACTCAAAACTATTTAATGACTAACTCTTCGACTTCGCTTGGGGTGCAGCCAGACTAATAAATTCTGTCTTCTACCTTCTACCTTCCTTCTACAAATCCCGCCGCGACAGCAGAAACCAGATTCCACCCAAACCCAAAACACCGCACAAAACCCCGCCTTCCCACCCAAAAACAGTCCCCCCCGGCAAATGTCCAGGCTTTGCCTTAGAAGTAAAATTCAGCTCCGAATAGTATACCCACTGGCTGTTAACCCGCCAGCCGACTCGATCGCCAAACTTCTCCCAAACTGTAGCATCATAAACACCAGGCTTTCCCCCCAACTTGAGCCACAAACCCTTTTGCACAGAAAAACCGAATCTGCGGTGACTGTGCCGCACCCAAAGTTGATCGATAGTCTGCAAATCCTTAGCTGGAAACTTCCTAATATCTTCCTCGCTCAAATAACCTCGTGAAACTTGCTGCATCACCTCCAGCATTTTCACCGAAGTTTCCTCATCAGCACCCCGCCAATTTTTAGCAGCCAGCAGCCTTGCCAAATGAGAATAATCAATACCTTTTTCCGACTCTAAATTCACAGAAACTAGCGGAGTATCAGTCACAGGTTGAGTCGGAACCGAAGGACTAACAACAGTTGTCTGCTGCGACTTTTCCAGCACGGGGACAACAATAACAGGAGGTTTTAAAGCATCCAAAACTTCCACAGCCGATTTGTAGCGATCTTTAACATATTCTTGAATCAACTTATCCAAAACCTGACCTAAATCCTCGCTAATTTGTGTTCCTTTCGGCAAAGCCTCCCTCCAAAGCCAGCGGCCTTCAAGCGGGTCGTAAAGGTCATCGTGAATGTCCCCGTAGATATCGAGATAAGGCATAACAGAAGTCAGCAAGCGAATGCAAGTCACCCCCAAACTATAAAGGTCGCTAGCAGCAACAGCCCTACCGTGACGCTGTTCTAGAGCCGCGTAGCCAGGAGTTCCCAACTTCGTTCCAGTTTTAGTTGGAGCAGCCGTTACTACCTGTTTGGAAACCCCAAAATCTATCAGCACTAACTTGCGATCGCGAGAGCGGCGGATCACATTCTCAGGCTTAATATCGCGGTGAATTACATTTCGGTCGTGAACAAACTTCAACAAAGGCAACAAATCTAACAGCAGTTCGTTAGTTTTAACTTCGCTATAAGCACCGTACTTGTCTAACTCATCCTTTAAATTATTCCCATCAATAAACTCTTGCACTAAATACAAGCGCCCATCTTCCTCAAAATAAGAAATCAATTGAGGAATTTGTGGGTGTTTCAGTTCGTATAACCGCCTTGCCTCTTGTTCAAACAGTCGAACATATTTTTTAAAATGACCGGGCTTCCGCTGAAATTCTTGAGGGGGCGACAACTGTTTGATCACGCACAATTCCTCAAATTTTCCATAATTAACAGCTCGAAAAGTCCTGCCAAATCCTCCGTCCCGCAGAGGCTCAGTTGCTGCATAAAGGTCTTTTAGCAGCAGCTTTGAACCACAATTAAGACAATACTTTGTGCCTGGGGGGTTCTGACGCTTGTCTCTTGGGCAATCGAGATTAAGGCAGTATGTCATATATTAAAAAAAAATGCGAACCAATTTATACTCAGGGTTTAATATTATTCAAGAGTCCGATCGCGATCGGGTTTTTGTAGAGGTGACACCTCGAACCTTACTCCGGCGGCTGCCACCGGAGCGATCAGAGGGTGCACTCTCGCCCGAGTGCCCCTGAGCAAGTATAACTCTCTTGAGGGTTTGACCTCAAACTCGAAGTCCACATCTAACCTTAGACTCCGCTCGGTGCAAAACATTTGATTTAGCGGTCAAAGAGCCACCAGATCAAACAGAAATAGTAATTTATTACCAGCCCCGTGAGCTCTGCAACGCCAAAAAAACTGAGGATTCCGCCTGAGATATAATTTTATTGCCAGAGAGAAGCACACTAACGGGAGCTACAGTTTCGGTCAACTTCGATCGACCTTAATATTTTACCAGTATAATTTATTAGCTAACCAGGCGGAATCAACAATCCAAAACTCCCCAACAAACGCACGTTAAAATAAAGACTAGCTTCCTCGATCGCAATCCGAGCGAGCTCCGACAATTAGCCAGTTTTCCCTGTTTCGTTTTTTTAGCTATTACCAGTTACATCTAATTCGATCGGTCTACTTAATTAGGAACCGCCAGTGACACCAAAACTACAGCCCTCTAAAACTCCAAAATCCCGCCAAAAATCACCAAAAGTACCTTGGTTCGAGCGGTTCATGGCACTGGTCGCCCTAGGAAATTTAAGCCTAGTATTATTTGACATAAGTTACGTGCCCGGGCGAGATTTCTACCTCCGGCAACTGCCAGTTATAACTCAACTATACGACCCATTTAAAGGAATTAAACCCCACCGAGACACCCAGCAATATCTAGAAACCTTAGAAGAATTAAAAATTCAAGTAGTGCAAACAGGCTTGCCCTCTCCCCAAGTAGCAGCCAAATTGCAGGAAATAAACAATCTGAGCGCGAAAATGATCGACGAAGATCCCTTTCGAGTAGCATCAAAAAGTGGCACCCTAGAAAAAATCAAAGACCGACTGCGCGATCGCATCCCGAATTCGCAAGACTCCGCTAAACAATCATTCCAAGCATTCTGGAGCCAAGACTATTTAAACAAACAAGGTTGGCAAAAAGAAATCCAATGGTTTGACGCCAAAATCAAGCCATTAATCGCCACCAACTATTTCCGCGAGATTGGAGAAAATGGTGAATTTACCGATAAGTTTTGGCAACTCGACCTGCCATTTATTGCCATATTCGCGATCGAATTTCTAGCCCGTACCTACTTGATCAGCCGCCGTCACCGCAGCGTCACTTGGCGAGCAGCCATGCTCTGGCGATGGTACGACATCTTCCTGATGCTCCCTTTCTGGCGCCTGTTGCGAGTATTACCCGTCACAATTCGCATCCACCAAGCCAAAATGCCAGATCTCCAACCCATACGCACCCAAATCAGCCGAGGTTTCGTCGCCAACTTCGCCCAAGAATTGACCGAAGTTGTAGTAATTCAACTCATAAACCAGATGCAGCAATCAATTACCACAGGCGAACTCGCTCGTCAACTATTTCAATCTCAAAAACAGCGCTATCTAGACATCAACAATATCAATGAAATAGAAGCGATCGCCACCCATCTAGTCCAAATAACCGTCTACAAAGTCCTCCCCCAACTCCAGCCCGACCTAGAAGCCCTTCTCCGGTACAATATTGAAACCTTCCTCAAACAATCCCCCCTCTATCAAGGATGGAAGCAAGTACCCGGCCTGGGAAACCTGCCGGAACAGCTAGCACAGCAATTAGTTGCAGAACTCTCAAAATTAGTCACTCTCGGCCCCCAAGATGCCTACGAAGCCTTCAAAATCGCCAGCGAAGACCCCATAAGCATCAAACTCTCAAGCCAGCTAGTCCAACATTTCGGGCAAGCTTTAGGAACCGAACTGCAACAGCAACAAACCTGGCAAGAAATACAACTGCTGCTGTGCGACTTCCTAGAAGAGTTCAAAATCAACTACATTCAGCGGTTGAGCGAAGAAGACTTCGAGAAAATTTTAGAACAAGCCAAAGAACTGCAACGGATAGCCCCGCGTTAGGGCAAGTCTCTTCACGGGATGCCCGCTGGGTAGCGGTACAAAACCGCTTCCAGGAACAACCGATTGTAGGCAAGCTGTCCTACCCACATCATCTTCACGTCCGCGCAACAAATCTTTGATCCTTTGCCACTGTTCATCCCGTAGGGCATAACGGTGGCTTTTTACGGCGATCGAATCCTTCTAGTCGGCTGTATCTCTACTTCACCTTCCTTTACCTCAACTGATGACAGGCCCTAGCCTCTAGGATTTGAAGAACCTTAAAATTCTTGGCAGCCCTCGGTTCCTCTCTAATACCAAATTCACTATTAAGCTGAGATAGTTTCCCAGAATAAAAAGAATAGCCCTCAGCTTTCTCCTCTGTTATAATCCCTTCTGCTGCACCGCTTTACTTATTTTTTTCGTGCCCCATTAGCAATTAGCAATTACCCTGCGGTAACTCCTGCAAATGAAACTTGCTTGAATTGTAAAGTTTCATGTGCGATCGGCATTATCTACCAAAGTCATCTGCAGGGTTGTGCAATCACATCTTCCGCGCGGTAGTGAGTTAGACCGCCGTTAGGGTTCTCAGCGGCCTGGCGTGTCATGTTTTTAGCGAGAGAGGTCAATTTTTTTAGAGGTATATATTATATATATATAAGTTTGAGAAAATTATACTTTTGAGAACTAATCTGTAAAGTAAAGTTAAAAACTACTACAAATAGCTCTAAACCAAGTAATCTATTAGATATGATTTGTAACTGCTTTCCTACAGGCTAAAAAGTTTTACAAATGCTAGGTAAAAAATTAGGCGCGTCAGTATCTTTAGTCAGCTATAATTATAACGCTCTCCGGGAAAACACGTAAGTAGCAATGCTTGTTCAAGCAAGTTACTTTCTAAAAATTTTCATTAACTCTTATACATTGCTTTTGAATATCTATTTACTCAGCCTCATTTCACTAAATCCACTTAGATTTTTCAGCCCACTCGTTACCCCAGGAGTAACAGCAATCAATGTCACAGACCTATCTAACAACTTTCCTGTCAAACCGTTCTAAAAAAAAGCTGTCACTTCGGCTGATTTTAGTATTGCCATTCGTCCTGCAAATTTTTGCCGCCGTCGGGCTGACAGGCTGGCTCTCCTTACGGAACGGACAAAAAGCAGTCAACGAAGTTGCTAGCCAGTTGCGGAGTGAAATTACGGCCCGCATCCAGCAGCAGCTCAACACATACCTAGATACAGCCCCTCGCGTCAATCAACTGAATGCCAATGCCCTTCGACTAGGATACTTAAATCCAGACGAATTGGAGAGTACGGAGCGCTATTTGTGGGAGCAAATTCAAGCCTTTCCTTCTCTGCCCAATATGGGTTTTGCTACTAAAACAGGAGAGTTCATTGCCATTGAACGCCAAGAGAATGGCAAAGTAGTTTTTAAAATAGCAGACAAAGAGCATCGGAATGAACTTCATATTTATGAATCTGATAGCAAAGGCAATCAAACGAAGCTCTTAAAAGTCTCCCGAAACTACAATATATTCAGCCGTTCATGGTATAAAGACAGTGTACGCTTAGGCAAGCCCACATGGAGCGAAATTTTTTCGCTTACAGGTCAGAAAACGCTATCGCTTCCTGCCGGACATCCAGTTTATGACGAAAGTGGCGAGCTGCGTGGGGTATTCGTTGCTAATTTTCTGATCTCTTTCCTCAGTGACTTCCTGCACAGCTTAAACATTGGTCGTTCGGGACAGACATTCATTATGGAACGTTCTGGACTCCTAGTAGCTAGTTCAACTCTCAAAGAAGCATTTATCACCAACAATGACAAGCTCGATCGCCTGAATGCTTTAGACAGCACAGATGATTTAATTCGGCTGACAACAGCACAGTTAAAAGAACACTTTGGCGACCTCACTAAAATTAATAGCTCTCAGCAATTGGATTTTACGATCGCCCGCCAGCGGCAATTCCTCCAAGTTATGCCCTTTCAGGATAGCCGAGGATTGGACTGGCTGATCGTGGTCGTAGTTCCTGAAAGCGATTTCATGGATCAAATTAACGCCAATACCCAGACTACCATTTTGTTGTGTTTGGGAGCCTTAGCGCTGGCTACCGTTTTGGGAATCCTAACCGCACGCTGGATTACCAGCCCGATTCTCCGTTTAAGCGCAGCTTCTAGGGCGATCGCAAGTGGGGATTTAGACAAAAGTGTGCAGATAAAAGGCGCCGAGGAATTAGAAGTTCTGGGTCAGTCTTTCAACCAAATGGCCCAGCAGTTGCGGGAATCTTTTAATGCGTTAGCAAAGACTAATTCCGAGCTAGAAATTAGAGTAGAAGAACGCACCGCTGAACTCACGGAAGCAAAAAAAATCGCTGATACCGCCAACCAAGCTAAAAGTGAATTTTTAGCGAATATGAGTCACGAATTGAGAACGCCCCTCAATGGCATTTTAGGGTACGCTCAAATCCTAGAACAATCGACAACGATGGCTCCGAAAGAGCTCCAAGGCATCAGTATCATTCACCAGTGTGGCTCTCACCTGCTCACCCTCATCAATGATATCTTAGACATCGCTAAAATTGAAGCCCAGAAATTTGAACTGTACGCAAAAGATTTCCCTTTTCCTTCCTTTTTACACGGAGTCGCAGAAATTTGCCGCATCCGAGCCGAACAAAAAGGAATTGCTTTTGTTTATCAACCCTGTCTTGGAATGCCTCCTGGCATCCACGCTGACGAAAAACGGTTGCGGCAGGTACTCATTAACTTACTGAGCAATGCAATTAAGTTTACCGAGTCGGGAGGGGTGACTTTTAAGATAGAATATCTGGAAATGGGGATAGGTGAAAAGTTAGAAGGCAATCAGCAAAAACCCCCCTCACCAATTCATAAAATTCGCTTTCAAATTGAAGATACTGGCGTTGGTATGACACCAGAACAATTAAAAAAAATATTTTTGCCTTTTGAACAGGTAGGAGACAGCAAGCGTCAGGGAGAAGGAACCGGGCTCGGTTTGGCAATTAGCCAGAAAATTGTCGAAATGATGCGTAGTACAATTCAAGTAAAAAGTCAGTCAGGAGCAGGCAGTGTTTTTTGGCTAGATTTGGATTTACCGGCAGCGACAGAGTGGGGAAATACAGCCCCGATTGCCAAGGAACGAAAACTGGTTGGTTACCAAGGTAGAAAGCAGAAAATTTTGGTAGTGGATGACAAATGGGAAAATATCTCAGTCATTGTCAATCTGCTGGAACCCCTCGGATTTGAAGTTACCGAAGCTAAAAACGGTCAAGAGGGTTTATACCAAGTGGCACAGTTTAAGTTCGATATGATTATCACTGACTTGGTGATGCCAGTGTTAGATGGCTTTGAGATGATGCGCCGTATCCGAAATTTGCCACACTATAAAGAGGTGGCAATCATTGCTTCATCGGCAAGTGTATTTGCTACGGATCAACATAAAAGCTTGGAGGGTGGAGCAAACGATTTTCTCGGTAAGCCCGTGCAGATAGAAGAGCTATTTGATATGTTGCAAAAATATTTGAAACTTGAATGGATATATGACGAACGAAAAAATGAAAAAATCAGCACTATTCCCCTTTCCTCTGCTCCTTCCTCACTTTCTGAATCAACCCCTTTAATTGCTCCCCCGCTAGGAGAGATGGAACTTTTATTTGAACTGGCAATGAGAGGCAACCTGAAAGGAATTGTGAAGCGCAGTGAACACCTAGAGAAGTTGGATCAGAAATTTTCGTCGTTTGCTGTAGAGCTGCGCCAGTTAGCCCAAGGCTATCAGGTCAAAAAAATCAAAGAGTTTATTACATCCCACCGAATAGAAAAAGAATGAAGGTAGAAAATATGGAAACCAGCACCATTTTAATCGTCGATGACAACCCTAGCAATCTGGACGTACTTTCTGAAGCTTTAGCGGGTTCAGGATGGGAGATATTGGTAGCAACTGATGGCGAAACTGCTATCGAACAGGCTGAATACAGTCAGCCCGATTTGATTCTGTTAGATGTCATGATGCCAGGAATTGACGGGTTTGAAACCTGTCATCGGTTGAAGGCAAGTCCGTTGACGAACGAAATTTCCGTAATTTTTATGACGGCTCTTTCTGATATAGGAGATAAGGTCAAGGGCTTTAATCTAGGGGCTGTGGATTACATTACTAAACCCTTTGAACAAAAAGAGGTGTTAGCTCGTGTCAACCTCCATTTAAAACTGCGTTCTTTGACTAAAACTCTCGCAGAGCAAAACCTAATGCTGAAACGGGAGATAGAAGACAGGCTTGCAGCAGAATCAGCGTTATATCAGCTCGCGCAGGAGTTAGAAAAACGGGTGGAAGAACGAACTGCTCAACTTTCTCAAGCTTTGGATAATCTTAAAAAAGCTCAAGTGCAAATCGTTCAAAGTGAAAAAATGGCTTGCCTCGGTCAGCTTGTGGCTGGGGTGGCTCACGAAATTAACAATCCAGTTAGTTTTATCTCCAGCAATCTCCCTCCTGCAAAGGAACATATTGCCGATTTGATCGCGATGGCGAAGCTTTGCCAGTACAGCTTTGCTTCGACATTAGAATTTGAGGAAAAGTCCCAGGAGCTTGATTTAGAGTTTATCGTTGAAGATTTGCCTAAAATTATTGATTCAATGGCTGTAGGAACAGAGCGACTTTATAATCTTTCTATGTCACTGCGTAATTTTTCTCGATTGGATACATCGGCACTCACACCAGTGAATATTCACGATGGCCTAGATAGTACCCTGTTGATTTTAGGTCATCGGCTGAAAGGTAAAGGCCCTCACACCGCTATTAAGGTTATTAAACAGTACGGTGAACTGCCACTGGTAGAGTGCTATCCGGGGCAACTAAATCAGGTGTTTATGAATGTGTTAGCGAATGCTATTGATTCTTTAGAAGAGTCTACGATTAGTTGTCCGCTGTGCAGTGAACAGCAACAGAGCAATGACAATCCGCAGATTCGGATCTGCACTGAAATGCTTCAGGGCGACAGAGTAATGATTCGGATTGCTGATAACGGGCTTGGGATAACGCCGGAGATAATGCAGCATTTATTTACGCCGATGTTTACTACAAAATCAGTGGGTAAAGGGACAGGTTTAGGCTTGTCTATTAGCCGTGAGATTGTAGAAGAAAAACATGGTGGTCAGCTTACCTGCATTTCCTCGCCTGAAGGGGGGGTAGAGTTTGTAATTGAGATTCCTATTCAGCAGTAGTAATCAGAATTCTTTCTGGTGAATGTTTGGGCTGCTGTTTTGTAAATATACCGTTAATCATGCGATCGCCCCTGTCTAATCTACTGTCTAATCTACCAATCACGATCACTGTCAAACTCTTCGCCACCTATCAAGAAGCATAGGGCTTGTCCGAACTGAAATTAGAATTTTCCAAAGAAACCCCCCTATCGCAAGTCCTAGAACGCCTGAGTGCTGCTCGCGCCACAGTTAGAAGGGTGGGCGATCACACCCGCTCACGGTATCAACCAGGAATTTGCCCTCGCCCCACCCCACTCCAAAACGGCGCTCAAGTCGTCCTTATTCCCCCTGTCAGCTATCCCCCTCTCCCCTCGGACACTCCCCCGAGGGCGATCGGTTTGTCACCGGGCGGGCGATCGAGCTAAACTGAGAACAGAGGCCTGCCTTCGATCAGAAGAAGTCCTCAAACTTCTTGGAAGAAATTGTTTTACCTAGGAGTGGGTCAAGCCCACTTTTTTTGTTGCATTAGTCGCAGGAAAAGAGCTCAGGGCGTCTGATTTGCAAGTTGAGGACTGATTTAGTAGGGGTAATCCCCCGCTTGAGATCCCTGCTGGGATGTTGGGTAAGTCCCAAAGTTGAAGACGAAAGTCGCAGCCACCTAATCAAACCACCTCAAAGCCAAGCAATCTCAACACCAAATTTTTCCTTGCCGTGTCCGAGTTCAGGAGTTTTAACTTAAGTATTCGATATGACTCATCCCCTAATCCCACAAATCATTGACTTAGCTACCCCCGTTGCGGAAACACTGGGATTGGAAGTAGTGGGAGCAGTGTTTCACACCAACCAAAATCCTCCCGTCTTGCGGGTAGACATCCGCAACCTCCAACAAGACACCGGTTTAGGTGACTGCGAGCGCATGAGCACAGCCCTCGATGCCGAGTTAGAGGCAGCCGACATCATACCCGATGCCTACGTGCTAGAGATTTCCAGTCCCGGAATATCCCGATTGCTCAGCAGCGATCGAGAATTCATTACGTTTAAAGGTTTCCCCGTGACAGTCAAAGCCAGCGAACCGGACTCGCGAATCAAAGAGTGGAAAGGACTACTCCTCTCCCGGGATGAAACAGCGGTTTATCTCAATCAAAAAGGGCGACAGGTTAAAATTCCCCGCGCTCAGATTGTCAAAGTTGAACTAGACGAAGGAAAGGAGAGGTAAAGGGAAATTTTGAGTTTTGAGTTTTGAGTTTTGAGTTTTGAGATTGCCTCGCAGCAAGCTGAAAACGCTTCGCTGCGAGTTACTTTTTAACAATCACATCCGTAGCAGCGGGTTGAATAGGAACAACAAATAAATTGTTACAGCACCCAGCTCCCCTAATCCTATCCAGTAACTCATCAATCCTCTGCCATCACTTTTTCTCAAAAATTTCCAAGTACCAATTACCGATTACCAGTTACTTACTACCAAAGCAAAAAAGGAGTGTTTTATATGTCAATGGTTCCCCTGCCCGGACTAAAAGAAATGGTCGAAGGTATTAGCAAAGAACGGAATTTACCCAAACACGCCGTCCAAGCAGCCTTGCGAGAAGCCCTGCTCAAAGGATACGAGCGCTACCGCCGCACCCAAAAACTCGACCACTTCAGCGAAGAATACTTCGACAACTTTGATGTAGAGCTCGACGCAGAACAAGAAGGTTTCCGCGTTTTAGCCAACAAAACTATTGTCGAAGAAGTCATCAATCCCGATCACGAAATCTCACTTACGGAAGTGCAAGAAGTAGCCACGGAAGCTCAACCGGGTAGCATCGTGCTCGTAGACGTAACACCAAATCAAAAAGAATTTGGTCGCATGGCCGCGATCCAGACCAAACAAGTTCTCGCTCAAAAACTGCGCGACCAACAGCGCAAAATGATTCAAGAAGAGTTTAAAGATTTAGAAGAAACCGTTCTTCAAGCAAGAGTGCTCAGGTTTGAGAGGCAGTCGGTGATTTTAGCAGTCACCAGCAGCTTCGGTCAGCCAGAAGTAGATGCCGAACTCCCTAAGCGCGAACAGTTGCCTAACGACAATTACCGGGCCAACGCTACATTCAAGGTTTATCTCAAAAAAGTAGGCGAAGGCTCTACTAGAGGGCCGCAGTTACTTGTTTCTAGAGCCGACGCAGGTTTGGTGGTTTACCTGTTTGCTAACGAAGTACCAGAAATAGAAGACGGGGTGGTGAGGATTGTCGCCGTAGCCAGGGAGGCAAATCCGCCATCCCGGCACGTCGGCCCCCGGACTAAAATAGCAGTTGATACTCTCGATCGCGACGTAGACCCTGTAGGAGCCTGCATCGGAGCGCGGGGATCGCGGATTCAGGTAGTAGTCAACGAATTGCGCGGCGAAAAAATAGACGTGATCCGCTGGTCTCCAGACCCAGCAACTTATATTGCCAACGCTCTGAGTCCTGCTAGAGTAGATGAAGTGCGTTTAGTTGCTCCAGAAGGTCGGAGAGCTCACATTTTGGTCGCTGAAGACCAACTCAGTCTTGCCATTGGCAAAGAAGGTCAGAACGTCCGCCTCGCAGCTCGCCTAACCGGTTGGAAAATCGATATCAAAGATATTGCTAAGTACGATCGCGCTGCCGAAGACAGCAAATTGGCAGCAGAAGCAACTAGGCTCGAAGAACTAGCAGGCGACTACGACGCAGACGAAGCAGGCGACTACGACGGCGACGAGGAAACCGCAGAATTTGAGGAAGAGGAGGCAGTCGCCACGGAGGAAACCGAAGCCGCAGTCTAAAAACTGTGACATTCACTCTTATTTTCTCGATCGGGAGACAAGGAGGACTTGTCCCCTACTCCCCCTCTCCCCCTACTCCCCCTCTCACAAGAAATGAAACCGAACTACCGGTGCTGTACAAGTTGTCGAAAAATAGCTCCTAAGGAAGCTTTTTGGCGAGTAGTCAGGCTCTATCCTTCTCATCAGGTACAATTAGATCGTGGCATGGGTCGTTCTGCTTACCTTTGTCGGGAAGCTGAATGCCTCAAAGCAGCTCAGAAAAAAAATCGACTTGGGCGATCGCTCAAAGCACCTGTGTCTGACGAACTGTACCAAACACTTTGGCAGCGTTTAGCCACATCTGACTGTACATCTTACTCTGGCTCACCCGGACGAAAAACCGACAATAGTTCGGCATCGGCTGTATAAACCCTCTTGGCAGCCCTACCAGTAATTACTGGTAGCGCCAGCTATAAAACCCCAATCCGATCTGCCCACCAGTCTGGAAAGATTTGTGTCAGATTAGATAAGGGTAGGGTACTAGCAGAGGTATCCTCAAGGTGGAAAGGCAAACTTTGAAGCTTGAGAGAGTGGGTTTTGCCAAAACTCAGACTTCGGAGTTCCAAGTTCCCAAACAGACTTGAGAATTCTTCAACCGCAGACTTCAGCGAGTTGCATCTTTTAGATAAAATTGCTGAGCGAGTACCAAAACCCCGATTCCTGACACTGAATCAATCACACCGAATGATGTCGTCATTAGCACAAAAAATCACAATGTAAAAACTGGTTGGCACAAAAGAGGGCAGAGTGGATGAACAACGGCAAAGTAAGAATTTACGAATTATCACGGGAACTAAATTTGGATAATAAAGACATCTTGGCAGTATGCGAGCGGCTCAATATTTCAGTCAAGAGCCACAGCAGCACAATTACAGAATCAGAAGCAGAGCGCATTCGCAAAACGGCGGAAAAATACGTAGCCAGTAGCCACTCTTCCCCCGGCAAGCCAGCTCCACCCGAAAGAGCAGCAGCGCCATCTAGAGAATCTGGCCCTCACCCTAACGACCAACAAAAAAAGCAGCAAATTTTAGAAATACGCAGTCCAAAAGTACGGCCGGCTGGTGCAAACTCCCAGCCTGCGGGCAACGAGGAGAACAAAAACCAGCCTGCGGCAACCGTGGCAACTCCTCCCAAGTCGCCTGCAGCTCAACAACTCCAGCCTCCCGCTAAACCGAATATCAATCGACCTGTACTGTCGAAGCCAAATGTCGCTGTATCGGCGGCTCCGTCAGAAATAGTGTCGGAAACTGTAGGTGCGATCGCCCCGGAAACAACCGCCCAGGCTCAGGCACCTGTGGCACCTCAACCGCCGTCGGAAAAGGCTCCAGAACGCACCCAGCAACCGCCGATCGCCCCCCCTGCGCCGTCGGCCAAACTCACGTCGCCGCCAGTCAGAGGGGCGTCAGAGTCGGCTAGCCGTACCCCACAAAATCTGGGGAACAAGCCGGTACTCAAACTTGCAAAAACCGAGCAAGAGCAATCAGAACAGTCAGAAACTCTGGAAGCGCCGGCTAAACCGAGCCGCCCCAGCAGACCTACACCGGGAGGTACCGAATCCCGCGACGCGCAAAGACCGCGCCGGGAAGGCGCTGGTGGCCCAGTCAAAACTCCACTTGCCGATCGACCCCAGCCCGGTGGCCCGCGCCGGAGCCTTGCCCCCGCAACGTCAGCTACCGGGCTGCGTAGCCGGGGCGGTGACACCGGAGCCTCCGGGGATGACACTGATGACAATGAAGAAGATAATACGCCGTTGCTGGGGATTACTCTCCTCGAAAGGCCCTCCCTCCCTCGTCCTGCCAAAAAGACATCGGTCATTTGGGAAGAAGATGATGACGAAAACTCAGATGCTGCCAAAGCTGCCAAGGCAGTTAAGGCAAAACGTTCTCGCCTCAAACCCATAGACGAGGATGATGATGACTTAGAAAACGGCTTGGATCTGCCAGCACCAGTCACGGTCAGCCTGTCCCTAGCCCGCCCAGCTAAAGCGAAGGGACAAGCAGCACCCAAGTCAACACCAACTCCGGGCGCACCCGGAAGCAGCGGAAAAAATAAGAGACCAGGCCCTTCTCACGATAAAAGTTCTTCTTCAGGTTCGAGCGGGGGACGCGGCAACCGGGGCAAAACAGCCGAAGCTAAGGTAGAACGTCCAGAAAAGCTGCTGCTGAGCAGGCCGATGACCGTTCAAGAACTAGCAGTTACTCTGGCTGTTCCCGAAACCGAAATTATTAAGCGGCTGTTCTCTAAAGGAATTGCGGTAAATATTACCGAAACCCTGGACATTCCAGCGGTGAGGATGGTAGCCGAAGAAATGGGCGTAGAGGTGGAAACCCCAGAAAAAGTAGCCCCAGCTATCAAAGTGATCGAGATGCTGGACGCAGCGGATTTGGAATACCTCGAACGCCGTCCGCCAGTAGTAACGATTATGGGTCACGTGGATCACGGTAAAACTACCTTGCTCGACTCGATCCGCAAAACCAAGGTGGCTCAGGGAGAAGCTGGGGGCATTACCCAGCACATCGGTGCTTACCACGTGGATGTGATACACGAAGGCAAGAGCCAGCAGGTGGTATTTTTGGATACGCCCGGTCACGAAGCCTTTACAGCGATGCGGGCTCGGGGAACACGGGTTACGGACATCGCCATCTTGGTGGTGGCGGCGGACGACGGCGTGCGACCCCAGACAATTGAAGCGATCAGCCACGCGAAAGCGGCGAAAGTGCCAATTGTCGTGGCTATCAATAAAGTTGACAAGGAGGGTGCTCAGCCGGAACGGGTGAAGCAAGAGCTTACTGAGTACGGCTTGGTGGCAGATGACTGGGGCGGCGATATCACGATGGTTCCAGTCAGCGCGATTCGAGGCGAAAACCTGGATACGCTGTTGGAAATGATTCTGACAGTCGCGGAAATGGAAGACCTCAACGCCAACCCGCACCGACCGGCTAAGGGTACTGTGATTGAAGCTCACCTCGACAAGGCAAGGGGGCCTGTGGCAACTCTGCTTGTGCAGAACGGCACTCTGCGAGTGGGCGATATTGTGGTCGCAGGCTCGGCTCTGGGCAAGGTGCGCGCAATGATCGATGACCGGGGCGATCGCGTAGAGCACGCAACTCCATCCTTCGCGGTGGAAGTGCTGGGGCTGCGAGAAGTTCCTCGCGCCGGAGACGAGTTTGATGTCTTCGCAAACGAAAAAGAAGCTGCGGCGATCGCCTCTGGAAGAGCTACCTCCCAACGAGATTCTCGCCTGCTGCAAGGCGGCCGGATCAGCCTCAGCGGCTTCTCTCAACAAGCTAAGGAAGGCGTTCTCAAGGAACTCAACTTGATCTTGAAGGCAGATGTCCAAGGCTCCCTCGAAGCAATTGTCGGCGCTCTGACTCAACTTCCTCAAAAAGAAGTTCAACTCCGACTGCTGCTATCTGCTCCTGGGGAAATTACAGAAACGGATATTGACCTCGCTGCAGCCAGTAATGCTGTAATTATCGGGTTCAATACTACTCTGGCAACCGACGCTCGCCTCGCGGCCGACCAAGCGGGCGTAGACGTGCGGGAATACAGCATCATCTACAACCTCTTGGATGATATTCAAGGGGCGATGGAAGGCCTGCTGGAACCCGAATTGGTGGAAGAACCTTTGGGTCAAGTCGAAGTGCGCGCTGTCTTTGCGATCGGTCGCGGGGCTGTGGCTGGATGTATGGTACTCTCTGGCAAAGTCATCCGTAACTGTAAGGTGCGGGTGCGCCGGGGTAACAATGTCGTTTACGAAGGTGTCCTCGACTCCCTAAAACGGATGAAGGAAGATGCCAAGGAAGTCAATTCTGGCTTTGAATGCGGCATTTCTTTGAGCGGGTTTAGCGACTGGGCGGATGGCGATCTTATTGAAGCCTACCGGATGGTTACTAAGCGCCGGACTCTCTCTCAATAGTTTTGAGTTGTGAGTGTTGAGTTGGAAGAGAATTTTTGAGTGATCGCAACCAAATTGCCGATCGCTCGCAACTATTCTCTTCACTCAATACTCCCAACTTTTGTTTTTAACTTATAGCAGAAGCAAGAAGCCAGAAGGCAGAAGGTTTTAGTTATCGAGGTGAGAAGGAAAAAGTAATAAAAGCAAATATATCCGCAATTAACAACGTCCTCATCGTCTTGGCTGTCCCTAAAAATTCAAAATTTAAAACTCCAATAAGACTTACGCAAAGCAACCGAGTTGCCTCCTACAATGCTCGGTTTGACCGCTAGATATGTACTCTTCGCACGGGTTTCTTGGTTAAGAGTGCGTCCCAGACTATCAAAACTCAAAATTCAAAACTCATAACTCATAATTATTGAAAGTGCGTTCTTTTTGGTCAGATCCTTTTTTGTGGATTCACCTTTCTGGGGCGGCTACACTGCCGATTTTCCTAGGACTGTGCTTGCTGGGACTCGCAGTGGGTTCTCCCCTGCTCCCTGTCTGGTTAGAAATGTTTTTAGTGGCTGTAGCAGGTATTGTTCCTGTGCTGTGGATGCAGTGGTTCCGCCCTTTTTACATTTTTAGTATTTTAGTTGTGGCGGTAAAACCGCAGAATTTAACTTCTGTGCAGCACCGGATTCTGAGTCGGTTTAAAACTAACTTAAATAAAGGACTCGCTTTATTTGTCGCTGTTTTGCTGGCAGTAATTTTGTGGCAGCTTTACCGATTCGCTCCCCTCGCGGCTTCGGTGGCTCCCTTTCCTCCTTCCTGGCGGTGGGCTGGATTGTTGTTGGCAGTTGCTGCTTTTTTAGCTAGCAATTTGTTTGTGCAGGTGTCTGCTAGTGTCATGGCGGTTTTGCTGACGCCGGAATCAGAATTTGCAGCGACAAAGCCTCATGTTTTAGAAAAAATTCGGCAGGATTTTACGATCGCGCCTTGGCAAGTTGATCGACTTTTGCCGGCTTTGGCAGCCGAGACAACTGCCGCTGTGGCTGCACCCCTAGAGTCAATTGGGGCAGCATCCGGCATAGGGAATTCGTCAGCCGGCAGTATGGTCAACCCAAAACCTGCTGACACCAACGGCGTTACATCTCTACCCGAACAGTCGATCGAAAAAAAGTGAAATAAAAAATTAAGATGGGCACAATTGTAGTTTAAGCTACTTTAATTTTGACAGATGTATGCAGTAAAAATAATAGAGAATACCCCTCCTCAGATTGAGATTATTAATAGTCTTAATATTTAATTTTTAATCGCAGGTTGTGGAGATTTTATATGGGCTATTTGGAGAGAAGAATCTATAATAGATACTGTCAAGGTAAGCTTTCAATCCTTACAGGGGATTAAAACAGAGGTATAACAATATGGCGAATTATCTACCGCTCCCACAACAACCTCAAGCCGGAGATCCGAGTGAGCTGTGCGAAGATTCTGAAATCTGGGGCAGTCTCAAATCCGCGATCGGCGCAAGTTCAGGATTTCAACGCTGGCAGCTAGAACTCAATTTTGAGCGTCAGCAGCAAAATGCCACCATCGATCAGCAGGTTCGTTCCTATCTGCGGGAAACTTTAGAAACTTTGGCTTATTGAGTACCCTAAAACCAAATATTGTCACAGTTTGTGAATTTTACAGCCCAATTCTGCTGGCATCCCCTCCAATATGCTAAGTGAGTGCCGATAGTGAGTGTCGATCGCAACTTCGGAGATCAAATTGCAGGGGACAGTATTTCTCCTTACTTAGTCGGGATTAATTCCCGCATTCTACTGGCAACACACACTTAGAAAAATTCCGAGAAAATTAGCCTGAAAGCCCCCATACAAAGCGACTGCAGCCGCTATCTATTGACGTGCCTGTTGCCGGAACTGTTTATAATAAGGCTGAAGCAAAATAAAATTAATCGTGCGGTTGTGGCGGTACATCAAACCGTCCCCATCAACATACTTACAAACCTTTTGCACCGTAAGTCCTATTAAATAGTCTACAACCAGAGTAGAGGAAAATGCGCTTAGTAATAGTTCAGTATGCCGGCGATTACGCAGAAGCCTTTGAGCGTTTAGCCAAAGGTGGAAGCGAAACATACTACGCTCAAAAATATTCTGTTGATGCCGTCACCGAGATGGCAAAACGAGCTGAGTCAGTAACGGTTATTTGCTGCATGACACCCGAATTTAACGATCGGGTTCTAGAAAACGGCGTGCGGGCGATCGGTTGCGGATTTAATTACAAAATTGATCCCCAAAAATTGATCGACTTAATTGCCCAGCAAAATCCGACTCATTTAGTCCTGCGGACGACTCTTCCAGACCTTTTTAATTGGGCAATTAAAAAGGAAATTAAAACCATCGCTGTATTTGCCGAATCTATTGCAACAAAAACTTGGCGCAATAAATACCGCAACTATTTCCTATCCCAATTGTTGAATAACAAGCAAATAGAATGGGTTGGAACTTACGGCATTACTTCATCTTTATTATTTAAAGAAATAGGAGTAAAAGCTGATAAAATAATTCCCTGGGACTTCCTCTTAGAGACCAATCCCGGCTCTTTGTCGCCGAAAAAAATCCCTGCGGACATCAAAAAAATTCAACTTTTTTACGCTGGTTCGTTAGTACAAAGTAAGGGAGTGGGCGATATATTGAGAGCCGTAGCAAAGTTAAGAGAACGGAATAATATATCAGTTCACTTAAAAATGGCAGGTAAAGGTGAAGAGGAGTTTTTTGCCCAGCGAGTCGAAGAGTTGCAAATTAAAGATTGTGTAGATTTTCTGGGAATCGTGCCAACTCAGAGTTTAGAACCTTTAATGAGAGAATCCGATCTCGTGTTAGTTACTAGCAGGCACGAATATCCCGAAGGTTTTCCCCTGACAATTCAGCACGCTTTACGCACTAGAACACCGATAGTAGCTTCGGATCACCCGATGTTTAAAACCCACTTAAAGGACGGTATTAATTCGATGATTTTTGAGGCGGGGAACTCTCTGGCTTTAGCAGAATGTATCGAAAAAGTTATTTCGGATTCAGCGCTTTACCACAATCTTTCTGTCGCTTCTCACTCAACCTGGCAGGAGTTGCGTCTGCCTGTCAAATGGGCGGACTTGATCGATCGCTGGCTGGATGATTCTCCTGAAAGCAAACAGTGGTTATTTGAACAACGACTAGCTTCTGGAGCCTATAACTCATGAAAAAGTTAATAATTAGGTCAACCTAATTAAACTTGAGTAGGACTTATATCTAGTCCTGTCATATAACCCTCATCAGGCAAGTCGTGAGGACGAAGAGTCGTTTCTTAAAGATTTTAACAAATAAGGACTCTTCGTCAGTCCTCTCCTATTGAGTTTTTATTTTGCCTGCATTTTTTGCCGAATCTGCTCTCCGCGCCTAGCCGCAACCTTTGGCCAAGTAAACTCCAAAGCTCGCTGGCGGGCGGCGGCTCCCATCTTAGCCCGCAAATCAGGAGAATTAGATAGTTTTCGTAGTGCCTCCACCCAGGCGTCAGTATCGTAAGGAGGAAGAATTATGCCCTCAACGCCATCACGCACCACACCACCTCCTCCCATCGGTGAAGCCAGAATCGGCAAACCATGACCCATTGCTTCATAGATAACGAGTGCGCTACCTTCCTCCAGACTGGGAAAGGCAAAAAAGTCAGCTTGGCGATAGGCAGAACTGTAGTCCAAGGCATAATCAAAGTGAACTACATCAGGACGTTTCAGCAAATGGCTGCAAGTGTGAGCAATCGCCGGTTCGAGGGAGCCAAAAATTGTCAGCTTTCCCTTAATCCCAGCTCGCTCCCAAGCCTGCAAGAGCAGGTGAGTCCCTTTGCGGACGCAGGCAAAACCTAGGAAAAGGACGTTAACTTCCTCTGAGGCCGGTTTTTGGGATTGATAATTGGGGAAACGCGACGGCGACCAACCTTCTGTGGTTAACAGCAGTTTTTCTTCAGGAACTCCGGCTTCTTGAAATGATTTTACTACTGCCGGACTGGGACAAAACAGAAAGTCAACTAGCTTGAGTTTTTGCTCTTCGGTCTTAATTTTTTCTGGGGTAATTGCGTGTTGAGGTTGCAATTCCAAGCGAGAGTAAGCATCGTCAAGGATACTCTTAGCTTGACTTTGACAAGTATTAACTCGCTCCCAAAAAATCGGCTTACTTTGCTTGTTAACGCTCTTTACAGTATCTAATGATATAGCGGGCCACAAGTAGGCAACATCAAAATTTTTGATATCTTTGAGAAAACGCTTCTCTGCCTTGATTTTGGGAGCACTAGGGCTGCGGTAATAAAAGTTTGTCAGAAATGACGGAATTGCTTCAACTATATTTGAGTTGCGGCAGGAGCGATCGCAACTCGGGACAACCATGCGAGCATTCAGCTCAGGTTTTTGCCATTCTTTGCACACTGAAAAAAATACGTGGCTGATGGCTCGGTCATTGCAATGAATTGGGAATAAAGCACTCAGTTTTAACATAGGATTCATCTTGAGTTAACTAAAGTTTTTCTACTTGTTTCTAAACACGGATATAGAAAAATGAGGCTCGGTTTAGAGACCAGTCTTGTTTGATTGAAAAGTAGATTCTGCCGTCTGACAGTGATTGTATGGTGACAACATAACATTAAGTAAATTCACTGACAAGGCCCTGAACCAAAAATTATGTATTTTTACTGTAAAGAATGAAACAGCAGCATCCAAAATGCACTGAAAATTTTTCCAAGATGTTTGGCGTCCTACTAAATAGGGCTTTTCAAGCGTTTTAGATAACGTGGCGATTGAAATTGCTGCTACACATACTCTCCTCCTGGATATTACGTACTAAAATAACTGACCGAAAACATCCAGAGTACAATCTCCCGGATCGCGGCCGCGGATCAGGTCTCACTCATCTGGGCATCCGAGCGAACCGAGAATGGTACAGGCCGCTTTTGTGGCATCTAAAATCTCAAATTTCAAATCTCAAATCCATCGACCGGGTATTAAACCCGGATTTGGTATAGCAGAAGGAACAAGGAAGAAGTTCACCACCCCTGCTCCTTCCTTGGGGGAAATCAGAAGGTAAATGCAATAAAATCAATGGTTTGGGCTATTAAAAACCTCCGGTGGAACCGAAAAGATTGCTAGATCATTACCTTCCAAAGGGCGTTGTGGAGTTAAAAAACATCCTAGCTGCTTTTCTTAAAGAACAGCTAGGATGTTTGTATAGCAAACTATTTCAGGATTTTAGCCTGCTGTTGCCAAAGCTGGATTCTTAGTTTTGCCGATCGCCAAACATTTTTTAACAGCAGCAATTACATCTTCCACATCTGCATCTGTTAATTTGGCCGAAATCGGCAAGCTAACTGTATGCCGCCCAATGTAGCCAGCATTCGGATAATCTTCGGTATGCCATCCAAACATTTTTTGATAGACAGGATGTTCCGGCATACTCATATAATGTACGCCGACACCGATATTTTCAGCATTGATAGCGTCGAGAAATTCGTCGCGGCTGATTCCAGTTTTGGCTTCATCTACCAGAATGGTGTACAGGTGATAAGCATGAATTGTATCCGGTTCGGGGTTGGCTGGCAAAGTAATCGGCAAATCCGCAAATGCTTCGTTGTAGCGCTGCCAAACCTGCTCCCGCCGCTGCCAATAAGGCGTGACTCGTTTCAATTGATGAATGCCGATCGCAGCTTGGATATCCATCATATTGTATTTAAAGCCGACTTCCACCACTTGGTAGTGCTTGTAACCCGAATCGCTGAAGCGCTTCCAAGCATCTTTGCTCATACCGTGCAGCGCTAAAATGTTGAGCCTGTCGGTATCTTCTTGACTGGCGGCCAGAATCATTCCTCCTTCCCCGGTCGTAATGTTTTTGGTAACATAAAAGCTGAAGCATCCGAAGTCGCCAAATGTGCCTGCTTTCCGTCCCTTGTACTCTGTTTCGATTGCGTGAGCACAGTCTTCAATTAACTTCAAGTTGTGACGGCGAGCAATATCGCAAAGCGCATCCATATCGCAGGGACGACCTGCGAAGTGAACCGGCAAAATTGCTTTAGTTTTTGAAGTGATTTTAGCTTCGACTTGAGCCGGGTCAATATTCATTGTCACCGGATCTACATCCGCCAATACCGGTGTTGCCCCTGCATGGATGATGGCATTAACTGTAGCGCAAAAAGTCATCGGAGTAGTAATGACTTCATCCCCCGGTTCCAAGCAAGCAGCGAGGACGCTCAAGTGCAGTCCCGCCGTACAGGAATTGACTGCAATCGCGTGCTGGGAACCTTTGTAAGCATTAAAGTCGTCTTGAAACTTCCTGACTTTAGGGCCTGTACCCAACCAACCTGTTTTCATGGTTGCCACCACTTCTTGAATTTCAGCATCTTCGATCGCCGGAGCACCGAAAACCAAGAAACGGTCTTTTGAACGAATAGGATTGTTGTTCATGTTGCTAATGTTACCCAGTAAATAGGGTTGATAGAGTGAAAGTGTACTACCCTGACAGGTACGGTTTTATTTGAATTCGAGGTGCTGATAATTAATACAGTCTCTCACCTTTTTTTTTTTCAACTTTTTTAGTCAAGAGTTTTAGCCTAGAGGTTGCGTAATAGTGTCTGTTATAGCACGAGCTTACTAATTAGCCGTGGTTTTTCCCCAAGCGCCTGACTCTGACAGCGTTGATCTATCTTAAGATAGATCAACTGCAATGTCCACCCAATCGTATTTCAGTTTATGGGGGATACACAAGGTCTTTGTCGGTTTTTTTACTGACAGATTTTTATTAATCAAAATATATATATTTTCTTTTAAATTTGTGTAAACCATCGAACGTTTATCCCGACCCTTCTTTTACAGCTAACTTATACCATTTTAGATGTTAGATTTTAGAATGCCTCATTCCCGTCAGGTTTGGAGCTTGCCTGGAGTTAATTTTTATTTTTACTTGTGTAAAAATCAGGCAAATTTTGCACAAAAAAAATGTAACTCCCCTGTAATTTATGCAGGTTCAGCAACATTCTGCGATCGCACGAATCAACCCTCCTTGCCAAAATCCGCTACAGTCTAGGCAGGCGAATCTTGTTTAAAATATCTTGCAGCCGTTCTGAAACGCCGCCCAATTGTTCTGACAAAGCTACAAGTTTGCCGTAAGCTTCAACTAAGCGATCGCCCTCAACATAAACTTCTGAATTCGGATAATTCTTCATCGCTTCCAGCAGCGTAATCTCGTTATCATTAGTTGCAGACAGCACCAAGGCCTCGCGCAAAGCTTCTCGATTTGCATTCCCAGAAGGAGTGCGAATTACCTGACCCACTTCATCGAGAATTATTTCGCCAACCTTGCTGTTAAGCGTCCGATCCAAAAAGCTTTGACTGACTTTCACTGGTCTCGTCAGACTGTTGCGAACCGCTTCCGGGTCTTTTTTTGCCTTTCCCAGCAGCATTTCTAACCCGGGCGACATTTTCCCAGTATCTGCAAAAATTTCTAATTCGCTGACGGGTAAAGTCATTCGGATCGCACTGTATTTGAGCACTACCTTTTCGGCCGCCGCCGCAGCACTGCTGTAAAATAGAATTCCCGCGCCTGCTGCTAAAAATAACGTCCACCGCCCTTTGAAAAATAATCGACCCATAGTAAAATCTCCCAACATCTTTTTCTACTTCGACTTTGACACATCTCATTAGTTACTGCACAGACTAAGCTCTTTGGGAAATGCCAAATTATTCGATCGCCCCAGCACTTAAACCATTTTAGATTTTAGATTTTAGATTTTAGATTTTAGATTTGCAAATGACTGATCATCGTGATTTCGAGTAGGGGCCTACAGTTGCATGATTTTTGGGAACTGGTATTACCTATATCGGATGCTAGGCAAAAAACTCGGTTCCGGGCGCTAGTACGGGCTTTTGACTCTGTGCGCGGTGCACACCCGATTCAATCTCCCAATCTCCCGATCCTCGCACAATGCCGAACGCCAGCTCTTCTATCAGTGAAGGCTGGCGCTGGGCTTAAATTTATTTTATATATTTAGGGTCTTTATGAAAGCTGACCCCAATTGAACGAATTACAAGCGGTTGATGATTAGGGCCTTTAAATTTGCTGACCCCAATTGAACCCACTGTTGTATTATGACAGGGATCATCGCAAACCCGAATTTCATAACAATTTCTTTATATTTATAACTTTTCCTTGCCTCAGATAGATTTTTATCTCAATTTGTAAATATTTGTTACTTCGACTTCGGGGATCGGCCCTCGGCGCGCTGCTCCCACCGAAACAGGAACACCATCAGGGCCACAACTCCGACCTGGAGAGCGAAATTAGGCAAAGCAGAACCAATTTCCCGCCCAGAGGCAATTTTAGCGAGGAAAACCAAGCCGCCGATAAAGCCCGAAGCGCCACAAGCTATGTAAACAAACTGTCGCAGAGGCCGGTAGGGAGTGGCCATTTCTGCGGTTAAACGCTCGTATTGTTGGCGGCTGAGGTTGCGCGGGTTTTTTGGGAGGTTTGTGCGATCGTCCGAATTTGGAGCTGGCATAGATTTAGAAAATAAGTAAATTAGGATTGGGCCACAAAAACCCGGTTTATACCAAAAACGGTCTGGCTGAGGTAGCCAATGCGGTCGAAAAACCTGGTTTTTGGTACTGTGGGCGCAAGTCGAGTGAATATTAGACTACAACAAATATCCCGCAACTGCCGAAATAAATCACCGCTGAATCCAAACCACAACTGTCTGCAAACAGCCGACAAAAACACCTAAAAGACCTCCTAAATTTACAATTCCCTGCAACTCGCTTTGGACAATTCCCTGAATTGCTAACTCTAACTCTTCAGGAGAAGTACCTTTTACTCGATCGACAATCACCTGGTCAATATTCAAAATCGGGATAGCCTGAGCTACAATATTTTCTAAATCCCGCTCTAGATAGCGCTCTAAAACCAAAGCCAGTTCTTTGCTGACAATTTCCAGGGAAGCGCTCATCACCGCTGAAGTTTGCAATCGATTGAGAATCAACCGCGAAATATTTTCCCAATCAATAGATTTGCTCAACCCCTCAAGTACCTCTGTACCCCGCTGTTGAACGTAGCTGCGAACGCTGTCGCGCATAGTTTTTCGCAACTGTCTCACAGTCGAAACCGGTAAATTTTGCATCGACAAATTTTGCAGCCATTCCTGAATTCGCCCGCGAATTCCCAAAGAAATAGTTAACTCTGCTAAGCGCTGATTTGTGGCTTCTCTGTCATCGAGACAAAAAGTCCGCAGCCGAGTTAAAGTGTTCCGCAAACCAAACAAATTTGCTACTACCCAATAAGTGCCGCTGGTTTTTTCTCGAAACCCTTCATCGATGATCGAAATATTGCGATCCGTCAAAAAGTCAATTAAAGCCTGCCGCAGCACTTCCGGGGGTATTACTACCTGCAACAACCACTCAGCAAGCTGAGCCGCCTGAGCTTCCGTTAGCTGAATCTCCAGCAAAACTTGGTCAAAAATTTGATTTAGCTGAGCTTCTAAAAAATCTTCCCGGCGCGCCAAAACTTTGAGAATTCGCGGCACAGATTCCCCCAGCAAATCTCGCAAAATGTTAGCGAGAATTTTAGCGGTTTTTTGCTCTGCGTCTGCTTTTACCTGATCCAGGGCCAACTGCAACAACCAGAGAATCACCGACTGCATCCGCTCGGTTTGCAGGAGGCGGCGAGCTAAGTTTTGCAGTTCCTGCGGTGTCAGCAGCGAACCCATAATTGTATCGGAAATTCGCTTTGCTAAACGCTCTTGGTTGCGGGGGATCAAGCCTGGAGTGAAAGGCAACTTCCGCCCTTTGATGTAAATAGCTCGATAGGGGCGGAACAGCATTTTGATAGCTATATCGTTAGTGAAATAGCCAATAATTCCTCCCACTACAGGTGGGGCCAACAACAGCCAAATGTCAGAGGGATTCATAAAGGATTAAAAATAGGGTAAGGTGCACAGGGATCGGTGCACCCTATAGTTAGATAGCTGATATAGACTGCAAGCATTTTTAATTTTAAATTGCTTTGCCGAGTACCAATACTCCCATCATAGCTCCGGCAATCGGGTAGTGGGTGGCGGCGGCAAATCCGGCTTTGTTGGCGATCGCCACTTGCTCCTGGCCGATCGGGAATTTTTCTAAACTAGGATTAATGTAGGCATATTCTTGAGTCATGCCAAATTTCTGAGCAATGGGCACTACGAGAGTGTCTAGATAAAACTGCTGAAAGCTCCGCATTAGGGAATTGCTGGGGCGGTGGAGGTCGAGAATAGCTGCTTTGGCACCGGGTTTGAGCACGCGGTGCAATTCCTGAAGACTGCGGGGGATGTCAGTCACGTTACGCAGGCCGTAACCCATTGTGGCGCAGTCGAAGTAATTGTCAGCAAAAGGCAAGTCTAGGGCGTCTGCTTCTACCCAGGAAATGGGACTTATAGGGGTGAGAAAAGGTCGATCGCGCCTGGCAGCCACGGCCAATTGTTCGGCGGAAAAATCTACTCCAAATACGCAACCGGTCGGCCCTGCTTGTTTGGCCAGCAGCAAAGCTAGATCTCCGCTACCGCAGCACAAGTCTAAACAAGTATTTCCCGGGCCAGCACTGCTCCATTTCACCGCCATTTGCTTCCAAATCCGGTGTTGCCCAAAGCTCAACCAGTCGTTCAATTGGTTGTAAACTGGTGCAATTCGATTAAATATAGTTTTAATTTCTTCGGCGTTATTAGTCATTGGTCATTGGTCATTGGTGATTGGTGATTGGTAATTGGTAATTGGTCAGCCGGAAAAAATAATTAATCCGTGCATTCATGTCATGCTGTCGCCAGTCATTAATGCTTTTTTATTTGTTAGCGGTTGGTGATTTTTTGTCTATAATCATTGGTTTGCTATCATTTTCGACTCCAGAGATCCCACTGATGACTAAAGACTAACAACTAAAGACTAAAAACTAATGACTGATGACTAATGACTAATGACTAATGACCCTGAAAACTCGTCAATACCAAAGCAACTTCTTGAGCGGCGAGGTGAACTGTTGTGAGTTCGTCGGGGCGCAGGGAACAAGGTTGCTTCCACTGCATGGAAATCAGGGCGATCGATCGACCTTTGTGAATCACTGGGATGCTCAGGTGAGCTTGAATGCCGGATTTCTGATAGTGCGGCAGACTCGCTAAGGCTGTGTCAAGCCCAATATTCACAGCACCCTGAATAGTTTGAGAGCTAATTGCTTCTCGAACCAGAGGGTCATCTGCCAGCCAATTTTCCACAGTTGAACCAGTGGTGTGACAGCCTTGGACTGATATTAAAGCATTTCCTTCCACCAGTTGCAAAATGCAAGCGTCAGCCAAAAAATTATCACTTATAGCAGTAGCAATTGGATCTAAACTTGCTTCCAAACTCGGATAATCCACAGCCGTTTGCATGATTGTTGCTAACAGTTGTATTTGATTTTGGGCCCGATCCAATTCCTCAGTCCGCTGCTTAAGAATTTCATAAGTCTCGGCCGCCTTTTGCACCACCATTTTCAGTTCGTTCGGGTCCCAAGGCTTAGTGATATACTTGTAAACCTGTCCTGAGTTAATCGCATCCACCAAGTCTTCAATGTCCGTAAAACCAGTCAAGATAATTCTGACCGTATTCGGAAACTGCGGCACGGTTTTGCTCAAAAACTCCGTTCCCTTCATTTCGGGCATCCGCTGGTCGGAAATGATGACGGCGACCTCACCTTCGATGCCGAGGACTTCCAAGGCGCGAATTCCGCTCTCAGCTTTGAGCACGTTAAAATCTCGTCGGAAAGTGCGGTAGAGTAAATCCAGATTGTCTGGTTCGTCGTCTACTACCAGCATTTTGGGCTTTTTCGGTCTGTGTAGGGTCATGAGCTGGCGTTTAATTTGATCTAGCTCTGAAATGGCATTATCCATAACAATACGATAAACTCCCCTTTGTAAATTTAGGCGAGCAACTATTCTGTAACAATAGTCTCATAACTCACTTACTATTAATCTATCGCTCTGCCGCGACACGAGCCTTGCCGGTATCCAATCCCACATAACTTAACGCTGGTTTTTGATTCAATTATGACTGATACACCGCAAGATTCATCCCCTCCTGCATCTGCATCCTCCACAAATGCTGTGGATGCCGAAAAGTTAATTCGATCGCTCCGCCGAAAAGAAGGCACTTGGGTAGAGTGGGGACAGGCCTGCACTGCGCTGCTAAAAGCTGGCTACAACTCTCAAAGGATTTTTGAAGAAACTGGTTTTGAGCCAATTCAGCAAAATCAAGTGAGCGTCGCAGCCCAAGTTTACACCAGCATGGTCAATGCTGGGGCTTCAGACGAAGTTCGATCGCACTTCCTCGGCAAAGGTAGTGATATCTTATACGAGTTTCGGATTCTCTCTCAAGTAGAGCGGGCCGGGGCGGCAGCTTTGATGCTAACCCACAATTTGGATGTTGACGATGCTCGCCAAGTTGCTAAAGCGATCAAGGAGTTTTCGCACTTCGGGAGTCTCCCCCAAGGGTTCACAGACACTCCCGGCGATGCTATGGCTTACCAATGCTGGCAATTAGCGAGACAGAAAAGCGATTTGCAAGAGCGATCGCGCTTAATTGCTCGCGGTTTAAAATTAGCTAGCAGCCAAACCGCTAGGGCGCAAATCGAGCAGTTGCTCGTTGATTTTACCGTAGTTTCGAGAAAGGAAGCGCCCCGCCTGCCCGTCTACAGGCTCGATTCTGAGGAACAATTGCCCCGCGTTGTCCCGGTTGTGGGCAAATTGCCGCTTTCTACGACAGATTTGCTGGCAGTGCCTTTGCCGGAGGAAATCGAGCCGTTCCGAATGGTAAAATTTTCTGGAGCCGGAGCTTGGGTGGCGATTCCCGGATGGCAGGTAATTTTGAACGCTGAAGATCCGGTGGCTGTTTTGGAAATGAGCGATCAATTGCCTGTACCGCTACAAGGCAAAGTTGAAGAAGTTTTGATTATTGCTGATCGATCCCAAAGACAGTGGGATGCTGACAGTTATTTCCTTGCTGATAACGCTGGTAATTTAGAATTGTACTGGTTTGAACAATCCCCGGATATTCCTATTTTGGGGCGAGTTGTTCTGGTGATGCGTCCGAAAAAGATTGTGGATGAAGACTATACCAAAGATGGATGGCAAATTGATGATTAGTCAGTTGTCAGTTGTGAGTTATTAGTTGTGAGTTGTGAGTTG
This sequence comes from Microcoleus sp. LAD1_D3, assembly GCF_036702135.1. Classification (NCBI taxonomy): domain Bacteria; kingdom Bacillati; phylum Cyanobacteriota; class Cyanophyceae; order Oscillatoriales; family Microcoleaceae; genus Microcoleus; species Microcoleus sp. LAD1_D3. The sequence goes on from NZ_JAUBSB010000034.1 coordinate 49,454, forward strand.
TCAGTTGTCAGCGGTCAGTTGTCAGTTGTTATTTGTCGTTGGTTTTAAGAACGGGTTCTCCGGCCGTTCCACAATACATAAATTTTACGTGGGTGGAATGACTAATGACAAATAACTACTGACTAATGACTACTAAGTGTTGTTAGTTGTCAGTTGTTATTTGTCGTTGGCTTTAAGAACGGGTTCTCCGGCCGTTCCACAATACATAAATGTTACGTGGGTGGAATGACTAATGACTACTAACTACTGACTACTGACTACTGACTACTGAGGCGGTTTCGGTTCTTGAATTTGCGGAACAGAATGCTGTTTCTTAAATCGATTAAAGCCGTAAACCGCAGCCGCAATTAACAGCAAATAAGGACTGTAAGCCAACAGCCAAATACCCAAACCAAACAAACCGAGCGTCAATTCGCCCACAGAATGAGTCGCTTTCCCCCAAGTTTCCTGTACCCGCAAACCTAGAGAAGGTTCGGGAGTTTGTTGAGCAGATACTGCTGCTTGTAGAGTTAAGCTAATAGTCGAATAGGCTACTTGATTTCGCAAACTTTTTAACTGAGCGTCAATGCGTTCGATCGACTCCCGAATATTGCTCAACTCCTGAGCAGCTTTGAGCACGTCGCCGACAGAGCCCGATCGCTCCATAATTTTTAACACCATTTCCTCGGATTTGCGGAGGTTCCGCAGCCTAGCCTCGCTGTCAACTAATTGATCGGTAACATCCTCAGCCGTCAGAGCACGGTTCTCTACTGTTCCGAGTTTTGCCAAAGTGTCTAAAGTAGTTTCTAACCGTTCTTGAGGCACGCGAATCTCCACAGACGCGGTTTGGCGGACACTCGAATCCGGCGGCTTTTGATTTTGGAAACCCAAGATATCGCCTTGCTGTTTTTCCACAATATTAGTAACAGATTTAGTGCTGGCGTCAAGAGATTTGACAACTAGACTGAGTTGGGCTTTTTTAATCAGTTGGGGACGGGTTGCTGGAGTTTCTGCTGCTTTTTTTGATGCACCAGGAGTTTTTGACCTTTGGGCTGCTGGCTCGGGTGCTGGTGCCGATTGTGGAGCCGATGCGGCCACTTGGTTTTCACGGCTGCTGGGTGAATCTGCGCCGCTTGGAGCGCTGCTGGTCAGTTGAGATCCTCCGCAGCTAGGCAAAGCAATGGCTGAAGATAAAGTTAAGAATACTGCCACAGCAAAACGAGTTGTGCTGTTGTTGGCTGGGTTTGGGTTTGGCTTGGGCGGGGGGGAATTGATTTTGAGGTGAGTTTTCATTGGGGTGACTCCTCTAAAAAAAAGCTTGGGTATTGAATTTTATGCTGGTTTCAATTTAAGCTTCAATAGATAGTGTTAGTTTAGCCGATACCGAAATGGAAACGGTAGAGGTTGCAGATTTTTTTATTTTTAACCGCAGATGAACGCAGATAAACGCGGATGTAATAATGACTGATGAATTTGATTCTGATTTTATGCGATCGACAACGAATATTGATCGCCCTGGCAACATTTCCTCTGGGTTAGACTCTGCCGCAGTTTTGCGAGAACAAGCTTGCCTTAAAATTCGCGAAAGCTTGCGTGCGGGCCAGCAGGACATGGCGGATTGGCAAGGCTGCCCCCTTGCTGTTTCGGCGGTTCCAGGGGCCGGGAAGTCTACGGGAATGGCTGCTGCGTCGGCAATTGCGATCGCCCGCAACCAGCTTCACAACCGCCGCCAGTTAATTGTCGTGACATTTACGCGATCGGCTGCTGCTAATATTAAAGCTAAAATTCGGGAAAGATTGGCAGAATTGTCTTTATCTCAAGGTGGTTTTGCCGTGCACACTTTGCACGGTTTAGCTTTGAATATTGCGATGCGCCATCCCGATTTGTCGGGTTTAAATTTAGAAAATTCAACTTTAGTGACTCCAACTCAAAGTCACCGATTAATTCGTACCTGTGTAGAACTTTGGATTGCTGAAAATCCCCGCAGATATCAAGTTTTGTTGGAAGGACAGCAATTCGACGGAGAGGAAACGGAGAGGCTGCGGCGACAATCGGTTTTGCGGACGGAAATTTTGCCACAGGTAGCTAAAACTGTGATTCACGAGGCGAAATCTTCGGGTTTATTTCCCGAACAGTTGTTAGAAATGAACGCTCTTGATACTGGGGACGGTTATGAGATTTTAGCTGTAGCTGGGGGTTTATATCAAAAATATCAGGCTTTGTTGAGGAGTCGGGAATTCATCGATTATGACGAGATGATTTTAGCCGCTTTGCGGGTCTTGGAAAATCCGAGGGCGAGGGCGATCGAGCAAAAGCAAGTATTTGCCGTTTTCGAGGACGAAGCGCAGGATTCGACACCTTTGCAGACTCGGCTTTTGGAAACATTGGCGATCGATCCCGATCATCCTAACTCACCTCCCAATTTTATCAGAGTTGGCGATCCAAATCAAGCGATTAATTCTACCTTCACTCCCGCCGACCCGATTTATTTTAACCAATTTTGCGATCGGTGTGAAGTAGAAAATAAGTTAGCGACCATGGACGGCGCAGGCCGTAGCACCCAGGTAATTATCGATGCAGCTAACTTTATGTTGCAATGGGTAAATAGCTCAAAATTAGCGGGAACCGAACAGCCTTTTCGCGACCAAACTATTAAGCCTGTACCCAGCGATGACCCGCAGCAAAATGCAAATCCTGCCCCTATTGGTCGAGGCTTAGAATTGCATACTCCCCGCGATATTTACCATACAATTGAGTTAATTGGCAAACGGGTAATTGAGTTAGTAGAGGAATTTTTACCGACTGATTTTGAATTTGGCAGGGATGGCAAAGATATCGATTTAGGGGGAGAAGCAAGCGAGGGGGAAAATAGTGCAAAATTGCCGTTAGAAAATCTGAAATCGATGGCTATTTTGGTGCGGGAAAACAAACAAGGTAAGTTTATCAAAGAAGTGCTGGAAAATCCTCAAAAACACGGATTAAGCTTTGATTTGCGGAAATACGGGATTAAAATTGAGGATGTGGGAGAGCGGGACAGACATTCTCAAGTACCTTGGGAAATCTTAACACTGCTGCAATTCCTCGATCGCCCGCACTCTCCAGACTATCTGAAAGCAGCCTTAAAAATTTTGAGCGATCGGCAACTGATCCCCAAACAAGACTACAATGCTTTTGCGACTAGCCCCGAGCAATTTCTTTACCCTGGCCCGCTAGACCCGCAGCAGTCAGACCCGGTTCGCAAATGTCGCTATTTTTGCTGCGGTTTGCTGCAAGCTAGCTTAGAACTGCCACCATACCAAATCATTTCATTCTTAGCCTTAGCGCTGCAATACGACCAAACAGAATTAGCCACGGCCGACAAATTAGCAGAACGGGTAGCAATCCAAACAGCCGGCAACAATTCTATGCGTAATATTTTGGACGTACTGAGCGAAATTGTCAGTTCCGAAAGATTTGAACCTGTGGATGCAGACGACAAAATAGAAGAACGCTATACCAGCAAAGGTCAACTAACAATTATTACCATGCACAAAGCCAAAGGATTGGATTGGGATTGCGTATTTTTGCCGTTTCTGCACGAACAAACCATCCCCGGAAATTTGCGAGTTTTGCCGCAAACCCGATTTTTAGGAGATTTCACTTTAGCAGAGGTAGCAAGAGCACAAATTCGAGCAAGTTTGCACGAAAAATATCCTTTACCAAATTTAGGCGAAGCTTGGGAACAAGCAGGTTATTTGAAAACAGCAGAAGAGTTTCGACTGCTGTATGTAGCCATGACTAGAGCAAAAAGCTTGCTGTGGATGGCGGCGGAGAAGAAAGGGCCTTTTACTTGGAACAAACCAGAGAATTTGCAGGAGCAAAAACCTTGTCCGGTAATGCCTGTTTTGAAGCAGAGATTTCCGAGTAATGCCATATAAAAGAAGTAATAAGTAGCTCGTTCCCCGGCTCTACTCATGGGTTAAAACTTAACCTGAAGTTTCCCGATTTTAGGAATTTCTAGCTTCTCTCCCAGCCTTGGTATATAATGCTTTCAGAACCTGCGACTCGTTTAACCTAAATGGCTAGAAATATCCAGGGACGGTTAGCCTAACCCTCTGGTTAGTACAACTAAATACACATCCTTGTGCAGGATTCACAAGGGGAGCATCTCACTTTTGATGCGCCCTATTGAGGGTAATATGAATTTCCTATATTTCCCTAAACTCTTGCTTCATCTAATACGCAATTCTCAAGCATTCTGATTGTTTCAAGGTGGCTGCTAACCTGTAAAGTTGCTCAGAATTCAGGTTGCTTTGATTACTCAACAATAAATATTTGCTGCCTCTATATGTAATTCCTACTGCTAGACTATCTCTCGTTGCCGCCCTGTGATCAAAATGGTGTTTCTGCCTTTAGGTATAGCGTTTCTCCCAACTGCGGATGCTCAAACGAAAGTTCCCGCGCGTGCAAGTGTAGCCGATTTGCAGCAGCCCGACATCCGTAAAGTCGATCGCCCAAAATCGGTATCCCCAACCCTCGAACATCCGCTGCATGAACCCTCAATTGATGCGTGCGTCCCGTCAGCGGCAAAAACTCGACGCGATCGCAATTTCCCTCTTTCGCCATTACCTGAAAGCGAGTAACACTGGGTTTTCCGCACTCCCAATTGACGTGCTGGTAAGGGCGATTTTCTGGATCGCCCCAAAGTGGGAGATCGATCGTCCCCGCATCAATTTTTACAGTACCCGAAAGCACCGCTTCATAAACTTTGTGAACCTGCTTTTTTGCAAATTGCTGCCTGAGTTGACTGCTAGTTTCTTTGTCCCGCGCCAATACCAAAATCCCAGATGTTTCCAAATCCAAACGATGCACAACTGTCAAATTTAAACTATCCGGTAACAAGTTACGCAAACGACTGAAAACACTATCTTGATTTTCAAAATAACGACCCGGAACTGACAGCAAACCCGAAGGTTTATTAACCGCAATCAACCATTTGTCTTCATAAATAATCGGTAGCATTTGCGTAACGGGCAAGATGCCCGTTCCACAAGAAAAATTATTGCTTGTGGGCAGTAGGGGTTGGGCTTCTAGCCCGCCCGTAAAACCCTCATCCATCTTAGAAACAATCGGATTTTGAGCCAATCCTGACAGCAAAAAACCCATCAACGGCTGACACCGATCGCCACAAGCACCATAAAATTCTCCCTGTATCTTATCCCCCGATGGCGGCCCCCACCAAAACTCAGCCATTGCCAGCGGTTTCAGATTGTTTACTGCCGCACAGTGGAGCAATTTTGGGGCGCAGCAGTCGCCGGTACCAGTGGGAATAGAATTAGTTGGCATCAATGAGGAGAGCGATCGCGATTTTCCCAAAAAATTCACCAGAGAGTAAGCCGCGTGCATTTGCGTTTGAAGTTCGCGGGAAAGTTCTTTTCGCTGCTGTTTCAGCGCCCGCATCCGCAGATCCGCAGCTTCAATTAATTGTTTTAGCGGCTGCAATGTTTCATCCCGCTGCCGTTTCAATTGTCTGCGTTCAATTTTCTCCAAACGACTTTCTTGATTCAGTTGTTCCAGGGCAATTTCTAGTGTTTCTGCTGCGAGAGTTTGACACAGTAACTGGCGTTTTTCATCTCGCTGCTGCTTGCAATTGCGGTGCCGATCGCTCAAAACTTGCATTTGCACTTCAAACTCCCGAAATAAGGCTTCATACTCTTGTCGCTGCGGGAGTTGATTGAGTGCAATAAGTTCCTGTTTCATCGCCTCCAATTGAGTTAACGTGCGGGCTTCATCAAAAGCAACTCGATCTCGTCCCGGAATCGGTAGCACCCAGCCTTCAACAATGCTGCAACCGTTCAGCAGCCCGGAAAATGCTTTGAGTATCCCCTGTTCCCCCGAAGGCATCTCCACCAGTAATATGCCGTACATCTTGCCCTCGCGATCGTAGGAATCGTCAGCCGCCAGGTACTGCATCAAACCCCGCGCGAGATCCTCGGACATTCGAGTGCGCGGCAGTCTCAGCAGCTCGCCACTTTGAGGACAACGGCCTTCGTACCAATAATTCGGGTGCGAGTCGATCGACTCCCAATGACAGTCAGTGAAATCTAAAAGCGCGTGCAACTTTAGCATCTTAAATTTGGTTTGAAACCTGAATTAGGACATATCTGCTTGTGTCTTGACGGTATTTTACAGCGGTGTACCGAAAGCGGGAACGGGGCATAATTTTATACCTACTCGAATTAAGTAAAAATGATTTGTCGCACCAAGCCTGATATGCTAAATTTGTTTCAAAACAGCAGCGAGATTAAGAAAAGCATAAGTTAATATATAAGACCGCAAGCTTGTTATCCCACTAATTTTTTTATGTGCAAGGCGTATGCCAGACCTCTCGACTTCGGCTACAGAAAACTCCTCAAACCCCCAACCATCACTGCTGCCGCCGATTTTAAGAATTTTTGCAGCATTTCCAGATTACGATCGGGGCAATAGATTGTACGCCGCAGGAAGGTACGAAGCGGCAGTCATTTGCTACGGAAAAGCGGTTCAAATTAAGCCGGACTGGGCCCGGGCGTGGCTGAATCTGGGCAAAGCTTACAAGCAACTGCACTCCTACGCAGAAACCGTAGCCTGCGCCGATCGAGCTACAGCAATTAATCCCGAAGAATACTGGGCTTGGATGCTGCGCGGGACAGGGCTGTTAAGTTTGCAAAATCACTCAGAAGCGATCGCGGCTTTCGACACCGCAATTCAAATCAATTCAGAAAAGCACGAAGCTTGGTATCAGCGAGGCCGAGTTTTAGAGGAATTGCAGCAGTGGGATGCAGCCGCAACCTGTTACAAAAAAGCAACCCAACTTCATCCGAATTTGCCCGCCATGTGGTATAGACAAGGCAACGTGTTGGTTCAAGCGGAGCGCTATCCTGAAGCCGTGGCGGCTTTCGAGCGCGCCCTGAAACTCGTCCCGATGAATTGGGAAGCTTGGCTGAACCGAGGTTTGGCTTTGATGAAAGCGGAACGCTACGCTGAAGCTGTAACTTCTTACGATCGCGCCATTCAACTGCAACCACAAAATAGTCTGGCTTGGTTCAATCGAGGCATTGCTTCAGCAAAATTGCACAAATATGCAGAAGCCGTGACAGCTTACGATCGCGTACTGCAAATGCAGCCCAACGACTGCGAAGCTTGGTTTTATAAAGGAATGGCCCTCAAACACCAGTGGGCGGATGCGGCAATTGCTTGTTTCGATCGGGCAATTCAAATTAATTCTTTTTATCCCGAAGCATGGATCGGGCGCGGTCAAACACTGTCAGAAGCGAGAGATTTTGAAGGGGCGATCGCTGCTTTTGACCAAGCCGTTCAAATTAATCCGAATTTTCCCGAAGCTTGGCTGGGTAGAGGCATCGCCCTGGCAGGATTGGAACGCTACAAAGAGGCAATTATCGCTTACAGCAATGCCCTACAAATTGAAGGTAATTTTCTAGAAGCTTGGAACTTGCGAGGCGAAGCTCTGGAAAAATTACAGCAATACGAAGAAGCGATCGCCTGTTTTGATAAAGTAATCTCTCTGACTTCCGAAGCAGAAATTACATCAAAAGTAGGGTTGCAGCAAGGCGCAGCGCTGGAAAAATTGCAGCGTTACGAAGAAGCAGTCGCAGCTTACAACCGCGTACTAAAAATCGTGCCCGACAATTTTGAAGCTTGGTTGAAACGCGGCAACGCTTTGTCAAAATTGCAGCAGTACGAACAAGCTCTAGCATCATACGATCGAGCAATTACTGTCTGGCCCGACAACTATCAAGGCTGGGTACAGCGAGGTCTGATCCTAGGGGAAATGCAGAACTATTCCCAAGCACTCGTCGCTTTTGACCAAGTGATTCAACTCAAGCCAGACAACTGGGAAGCTTGGGCACAGCGGGGCGACGTTTTGCAAAAATTGCAGCGAACTCAAGATGCCATTAGCTCTTACGGAGTCGCCCTCGAAATCAAACCCGATTACTACGAAGCTCTAGTCAGTCGAGAAGAATTGAGACTCAAGGGCGCGATGTCAGGCAAGTGGTAAGGGGAAATTGACGAATAGTTTTGAGTTTTGAAATTGCTTTGTTCCTCGTAATACCGCGCTGGGGTGAAGTTTGAACTATTTAACTTAAAACTAAAAACTTTCCGTCTTCTCTCTCCCTCTGCGTTCTCTGCGCCCTCTGCGGTTCATAAAAAAATCTAATTCCCACAACCCAAAAGAGCCGGAGACAACCTCTCCTCTAGCCTTGGTGGGTTATCTAAAGAAATAACTCTCCCCTCATCCTAGATTTGCTTAGGAATAATACAAAAGCGCTTACCCTAGCCACGATGGGTTCATGGCGGTACTATCAAATTGGTTAGTAGTTTTATACAGTTCGTATTGTCCTTTTGCCGCCGCCTCGCGAGTGCGATTCAGCATTGCAGCAACTTGTGCTTGATCCATCGGCTTAAACGTGCGAGCGGCCTCAAACGCTTGATCAAGGAGTTGCATACTATCAATGCCAGTAATCACCACTGAAGTAGGCAGATTCATCGCATAGTGAAGACATTCGATCGGGCTTATTGTATTACTTCTAAGGACGTAGGGGTCGCCCATAGATTTCATCCCCAATACACCTATTTGGTTCTTCACCAGCACCGGCAGAACTTGTTGCTCAAAACTTCTAAAATGAGCGTCCATCACGTTCAGGGGCATCTGTACCGCGTCAAAACGGAAATTGTTTTGAGCGGCAATTTCCATCACTCGCAGGTGAACCAAAGGGTCTTTGTGCCCTGTAAACCCGATGTAGCGAATCTTGCCCGCCTTCTGCGCTTCCACTACCGCCTCCATAGCCCCGCCGGGAGCAAAAATGCGATCGGGGTCTTCCATCCGAATAAGTTCGTGATGCTGCATTAGGTCAATGCGATCCGTCTGCAAGGCCTTCAGTGACTCATCAATCTGCATCATCGCAGCGCCCTTGGTGCGGCCGTCAATTTTGGTCATCAGAAACACCTTTTGCCGGTAGCCATCCTTGAGCGCTGCACCCATCCAGCGGTGGCTGCGTCCGTTGTGATAATCCCAAGAATTGTCCATGAAATTGATGCCACGGTCGATCGCACTGCGAATGAGCTTAATACTTTCTTGCTCCTCTCGAAGCCGTCCGATATGGTGTCCCCCCAAGCCAATGGCAGACACTCGCTCTCCCGTGCGTCCCAGCGTCCTGTAACTCATCTCCCCGCTTTGGGTTTGACCTTGGGCAACTTCATTTTTAACATCTACTTGAGTCACTTCATCTTGAGCTAACACGGGTTTGAAAAACCCTTCTGAAGCTGCCATTCCTGCTGCAACCAAACCCGAAGCAGAGGTTACCTTTAACAACTTGCGTCTGCTGATATTCATAAATGCCTCCTGCAAAAAAACTACTAGGACTCACTCACCGCTTCGCTGCACTAAAGAGTTTTGAGTTGTGAATTTAAGATGTTTCAAAATCCACAGCGCAGTCCGGCTGCAACTTCCCCAACTCCCTACTTTGCCTAATCAATACTAAGGATGAATTTTCTAGTTTTAAGAGCTACTAGACCCGTCAACGAAGGCTTTTAACTCAATAGCATCGTGACTGCAAAACAGGCGCACATCTTTACTATGCTGCACCGATAATGCGTGCAGCCGGCCTTGATTGAGCAACCTAGCCTTGCGATCGACCTCCATCATCCATTGGTAGGCGCGCAAACCGGGTGTGCAGCGTCGGTTAGCGGCATCCATCTCGTCTCGGTAGAAATAGGCATCGCCTGCGTGCAGGAGCCAGCCATCGGGTGTATCAATGGCAATGCCAGCATGACCGCGCGTGTGCCCCACCAACGGGATTAGCAAAATTTCCGGCGGCAACCCGTCGAGGTCGCGGACTGCTTCAAAACCGAACCAAGGTTCGCCACCCGCCGAATAGTATTTCCATCGTTTGACTTCATCCCACTGCCCCGGACGATAGCGCCTTTTTGTGATGAAACCGTGCCGATCCTGTGCCGCATCGATTTCAGCCTGCATGACGTGTACCGTGGCTTCAGGGAAATCCTCTAGACCACCGGCATGATCGAAATCGAGGTGGGTGAGTACAATATGGCGCACATCGCTTGGTGAAAATCCGAGCTGTTCAATTTGATGGATCGCCGTGTACTTGCGATCGAACTGGATGTTATTAAAATGGACGAAAAACGGGCTGAGCCGGGAGTAAGGGGACTGGATATCCCGGAGTCCGAAGCCGGTATCAATCAGAACCAGTCCCTGATTCGTTTCAACGAGCAGACAGTGGCAGACGAGGTGAGCCGTCAAACCACGACTGAAGCCATCGAAAAGCGCCCCACCAATGGGACACATACAGCCACAATTGAGATGATGAATTTGCATAAATATTCTGTATTACATTACTTAGGCTATAACCATTTATTCCTCAGTTCGCATTTAATGCCTATGCTGCATAATGGCATCGATGAACGCCTGATAAAACTGTGCTAAATCGCCAATACTGAAAGAAGTAAACACGCTTTTATCGGCTGCAATCTTGCCATTATCTGCGATATTTACTTTCTTTAAATCTGCACATAAGAATAGTAAGACGGGCGGAAATTATTGGTTAGCAGATCCCGGTTTAGTAAGTTGACTGTGCAGTTCGGCAGTGACGGTATCAGGCAAAACTTTGCTCGCGTTGGCGAGAATCTTTGTTTTGAGTGAACCTGCAATGATGTTGTCCTGACCGGCCATCAAGGCTTCAAATCCCTGCTTGGCAACCTCGGCTGGATCATCTTTCTTGTCTGCGCCCGCCTTCGTGTCATCCATTCCCGCCCGGTGGAAGAAGTTAGTATCGGTTGGGCCGGGCATCAGCGAGGTGACAGTTACACCTGTATCTTTTAACTCATTGCGGAGTCCCTCCGAAAACGAGTGGATGAAGGCTTTGGATGCTGCATAGACTGCCTCGAATGGCCCCGGCATTAGGGCGGCAATCGACGAAGTGAATAGAATCCGTCCCTGGCCGCGATCGACCATATCCTTAACTACCCGTTTAGCCAAATGCACAGAGGAGACAACGTTGAGGTTAATCAGATTTAGTTCGTCCTTCAAGTCTGTCTCGCGGGCAAAGTCGCCCCCGACGCCGACACCGGCATTAATTGCGATCGCATCCACTGGCCGATTAGTCGCTTTTATCTGGTTGTAGAGCGTCTCAACACCGTCGTAGGTAGCGAGGTCTGCCTGCACTGTCTCGACTTTGGCACCGAGTCCCTCACAGGCTTGAGCCGCTTCTTTGATGCTCGATCCGGTGGCGGTGACTAGGAGATCGAAGCCGTTTTGAGCGAACTGTTTGGCGAGTTCATAGCCGATACCGTTAGAGGCACCCGTCACGACAGCCAAGGGGCGGGTCAATGAACTGTTTATAACCATCTAAAATCCTCTGTAATTGCTCCACGCTCTTTTGTCTAGGCTTGCTTCTGTCTCTACCAGACAATCTTTGTGTACTGTGTGCTTTCAACTTTTACAATGCTAGGGAGGCATGAGTGCGATCGCATCTTTCCAAGGACATAAGCTGTTAGGCATTTAAATACGGTATAATCGAAAACAAATTTCATGTAATTAGTGTAAAAATGACAGCCTAGAATCATCTTAGAGAAAGAGCAAATAGAGAAACTACACAAAACCTTAAAAAATGAATAAAAGGGAAATATTATAGAAATAATTATGATTATATAGCAATCCTTGCAGGAGTAGTACAATTTTTACCCCACCCCAACCCTCCCCGAACTCGCTCTGAGTCCGTAAGAAATTCACAAATGATGCGAGGATTGCTATATATGTATAAAAGGCGCGTAGATATGGCTAATAACTCTTTTGATAATTATTGGGAAACCTTCATTTTCTGGCGCTAAATCGGATGGCATGAGAGACGGGAGATGGAAGAGGGAAGATTGACTCGGAAGATTAATCCTGGGCTAAAAACATTTATATCTGGTGGAAGGGGGAAGATGCTTGCCCAGGGAGAATAGTGCCGAAGGTCATTTATAACTGAATCTCAGGCACTGTTCTCAATCAGACCCAATCAACCTGGTAACAGCGACGAAAAATCTCAGATATCAGGTCGATCGCGCTGCAAGAAACCCAGCGGATGACGCCAAGAGTGTAAGATGTCAGTTATCAGGAATACTTTCTGTTGGCGATTGCCCCAGGGCACCCAAAATTGAAAATTATGACAGCCAATTGCTGATTCTGCTGGCTTCATGTTATAGTGGTTTTCCAAGAATTAAATTCGGTGGCGTAGTTTGTTGGTGTTTATTTACAAGCGTCTCTCCGAATCTAAGTCTCTGCACCCTAATGATTCTGGAGATTTTATGTCGATTTACGTGGGTAATCTTTCATATGAGGTAACATCAGACGACCTCAACGAAGTATTTGCCGAGTACGGTACTGTAAGCCGCGTCCAAGTGCCAATGGACCGGGAAACAGGCAGGATGCGAGGTTTTGCTTTTGTGGAAATGGCAAGCGAGGCAGAAGAAGCAGCAGCCATCGCAGCTCTAGACGGTGCTGAGTGGATGGGCCGTGACTTGAAAGTCAACAAAGCCAAACCTCGCGAAGACAACAAACGCCCCTCGGGCGGTGGCGGCGGCTGGGGCGACAAAGATCGCTCTTCACGCGGACGCTACTAAGCTTTGAGACTGAAAATTTGAGTTGTGGTAGTTGACGGCAGGTGCGAATGCTGCTTTTTTTTCGGGTTGTTCGATCGACCCATCAAATAAAACTCCCAAACCTCTAAATCAGTTTTGCCCCCTCCTTCGAGGGGGCTTTGTTTTTGGCGAAAAATCCCGCCCGGTACGTCTGCGGTGCATTTCCCCGTCTACTTCGTGATTCGGTATCCTCTTAACTGCTTTTTTTAAGAGGCTGTCGGGATTTCTCGGCTCCGCTCCTGTAAACTATCAAACTAGAATTAAGCACGAAGAAAAGTTAGAATAACGGCAAAACTAAATATTGCCCTGAACAACCAAACTATCTTTACCGAAGATTAGTTGAGAAAACCAGCCGAATATCAGCCAATATCTTGATTTTGCCTGAATAAAGATGTCCAAGGTCTACAGCACGGCGGAACTCATTAAAATCCTCGAAGAAGAGCGCCAAGCCTGCTTGTATGGGCGGCGCCTCAACTTGACTGAAACTCCTGCTACAGGCAACCCCGTGATTGACCGCTTTCTCAAATCTGAGGGCGTACAGAAGTTCACTGCTTATCAAAATTTTAAGGCAGCCGTACACGAATACCAGCGGGAACATCAAGTTTCTGGGATTGTCTGGCGGGAAATTGCGGTTAAAGGCAATACTCTACGCTATCCGGCAGTGGATGACGAATTAATAGCTCTACCGGTTGATTTGATTACGTTGAAGGCAGCTAAGATTGCTATGTTGGAATTCTGGCAGCAGGTAACTGCCGGGATGGATTTGTATTTAAGTGTTAACAGCGGAAAGGATTTTCGATCGATCGAGCCGGTTGATGTAGAGGCTATAGCCCAGCGCACAGAATGGGCTAGTCTCTGGAAGTGGGAAAAGTTGGATTTTCTAGAAATTTTGTTGCAGTTGGGCTGGGGGAAGCCGGAGGAAGCTTATTATAAGAGGGGATGGCCGACCTCGGGCAGTGAGTACATTCACGCCGTAAAACCCGGACAGCGGCCGATTTGTTAATTGGGAATTGGCAATTGGTAACAGGATAAGCTGAATTCAGAACCATCGAAAACACAGAAGAAATTGAGGACACGGCGCCGTGCCGTGTCCTGAGTGTGGGTAATATCTGAAGAACTCATTTATTAACTTCTGACATCTGACAAAGCATCAAGCCAAACCACTGATTTGGATCTGTCCAAACCTGCACAGGCTTTAAACCACGCTGCGAAAGTTCTTTTTTTACAGTATTGAGATTAAACTTGCGCGATATTTCGCTGCGGATAGTTTCTCCCGCTGCAAATTCAACCGTTAAATTGAGAGCGCGCAACTGCACTGTTTGCGCTTTTTTACTTTTTAAGTGCATTTCAATTTGACATTCCTCTTGATTGTAAAAAGCCCAATGCTCAAACTGCGCCAAATCAAAATTTCCCTCATACCTCCGATTTAAATGCCGCAGCATATTCAAGTTAAATGCCGCTGTTACTCCTTGACTGTCATCGTAGGCAGGCTCTAAAATATCCTTAGATTTGTCCAAGTCAATTCCCAGCAAAAAATACTCTCCCGGCTGCAATGCACCGACAATTTGCGAGAAGAACAAATCGCATTCTTGAGCGTTGAGATTACCGAGGGTACTGCCTAGAAAGCAAATCATTCGGGTTGGCAACGGCGACGGTGCAATTTTAGCTAAGGCTAATTCGTAAGTGCTGACAAGTCCGTGAATCTGGAGCGACGGATAATCGGCTAACAGTTGACAAGCGCTGCTTTCTAGGATAGTAGGACTGATGTCGATCGGCAAATAGTGCAGCGGATATTCCCGTTGACTGTAAGCATCGAGGAGAAGCCGAGTTTTGGTGGAACTGCCGCTGCCGAGTTCCACAATTTCGCAGGGGCCCGTTAAATTTGCGATCGCCCCCGCGCACCCCTGCAAAATCGCCGTCTCAGTGCGTGTCAGGTAGTATTCCGGCAACTGGCAAATCAACTCGAACAGGTTTGATCCGCGATCGTCGTAGAAATACTTTGGAGGCAGGGATTTGGGGTTTTGAGTCAACCCGCTAACTGCATCGCTACCAGCATTGATTTCTGCGGGTGTCAGTGCCGCAGCGCTTACCAGTCGCTCTAAGTGCAGCCGGTTTTCCTTCGTTAAGGCTGAGTTGGTTGTGTCGGACAGTCTTGGGGATTTCATAGAGTAATTTTTAGATGCACATATCGGTATAGCACGCAGTTGCGTTGCCAAATATCGCGCTCAAGTCAGATTTTTCATGCCGATCTCGGTTCTGTATTTTCTCACGCGAGGGCGATCGCATCCACAATTAAAACTTAAATTTTATACACAAAATTTATTAAAGAATTAACAAAACTTGTTTTACTTGAGCTTGTTACATAAAAAAAAGTTGGGCATTTCACAAACAAATTTTGTCTCCAATTCCCTCTCCAGCCATTTATCTGATGGTCGTCAAATAAGCTTTCTAATACAAGTATTAAGGAATTTGTTCATCTGAAAAGTCCGATGAATAAATTCCTCACTATGAACAAACTTGATGGTAATTATAATTACCTAGCCAACTACTTAGCGCAGCGAAAACCAGCAATAATTTGCCGCACGCCCGGATAGTACCAATTCCGAAAACTCGATCGCAGTGCCTGCGGAAAAGTCGCCCAACTCCCCCCTTTCAAAACCCGGTGTTCTCCATCAAAATAAACTTGAGAATATCCCCTGTAAGGATAACTTTCAAATCCCGGATAGGCGTCAAAGGTTGAAGCAGTCCACTCCCAAACATTCCCCAACATATCATAGCAGCCGATCGCGCTTGCTCCTTTGGGAAAGGCATCAACTGGTGAGGTATTGGCAATATTATTGCCGTGATTGCACAGGCTGCCGTTTGGCGGTTCTTCTCCCCAAGGATAGATGCGATATGTTTGATTTGTGGCATCCCAACTCGCCGCTTTTTCCCATTCTGCTTCCGATGGCAAACGCTTGCCGATAAAGTTGCAGTAAGCTTCGGCTTCGTACCAACTCACGCCGCAGACTGGATGGTTGTGGAAAGCTGGATTTTCTGACCAGTAAAGCGGTCGAGAGACGGCTTCGCCTTGTAGCCATTTCCAGCCGTCCGCTGACCACCAATCAGGGTTTTGATAGCCACCGGATTCCATGAAATTTCCGTATTGACCGCAAGTGACGGGATAGCGATCGATCGAGTATGCTTCTAAATAACACAGGTGGCGCGATCGCTCATTATCTAAAGCCTCAGCAGCATCGCTTCCCATGTAAAATTCCCCGCCCGGAATTTCAATCGCCGGGGAATCCGTAATTTGTAATTGGTAATCTGCAATTGGTAATCGGGAATTGGAAATTAATCTTCCTTCCTCATTCCCTCTTTTTTCTTCCTTCTTCCTTTGCATTTGCAACACGAAAGCAACAGTTTCGCAGTGCTGGCTTTCGTGCTGAATAATAAACCGCCAGAGACGTTCTTGCTCGTCGATCGGCGCGACTTCCAAATAATCTAACACCTTTTTTCTCACCGCGTCCAGATATAATTCAACTTCAGGTAACGCGGGCAGAAAAACCCGTTGTTTTTTCGGCAAAATATCAGCAGCAAACAGTTTGTGATACTGAGGAAAGACAGGTTCCAAGCCAGCACATCGTTGCAACAGCCACAAATCCTCAGTATAAGCAATGTGACCTAAGTGCCAGCCAACAGGACTGAAATCAGGATGAGCTTGACGGCAAAAAGTATCATAATCGATGTCTGCAAATAGCTTGAAAGTGCCGCGGCGACACTGCTGCAAATCGCGATAAATTGCCTCTCTACAAGATTGGATAGATTTCGATATCACGCTCTACTCCGGTACTGATAATGCTCTGGACTGGGCACTCGTGCCAATTGCCAGCAAATAAAGGTTCAGAAGCAATGAAGACAGAATTCGGGAAATTTAAATCGTCTCGCAGCCAATAGAGGGAAGGAGGGGCTTTTTGGGAAGCAAAGCGAGAGGCAACGAGCTGGTGTCCGTCGCTGATAATTATATTAGCTGAAAATTCTACTTGGTGAAAGTTTGCTAGCTCTGCCAAAATTTTCAGCGAGTTTTGCAAAGCAGCTTCTAGAGTTAGATTGGCTGCTGTCAATTCATTGACAAACAAGCCGAAGATATGCTCTGAATCTGTAGTACCGTTAATTGATTGATAAAGCGTATCGCTGAGTCGATCGCGAATTGGTCTATAAAGAGTTTGCCGAAAATTCTTCACGAAGCCGTTGTGTACGAACAGCAGGCGATCGTTCTGAAACGGCTGACAGTTGCTCAAATCTACAGGTTGTCCTGAAGTTGCACTGCGAACATATCCGATCGCGCATCCAGATTCAACGTATCGACTGATACTCGGAAGGTTAACGTCGCTCCAAATTGGCTGTACATTTTTATAAGTAAACGGGTCAGTATCTAGGTGCGGGTGATACCAACCAATACCAAAACCGTCAGCATTGAGTAGGCCAGAAGTCATTTCGCGGGGATCGTAACTCTGCACAATTAAGGAATGTTCCGGCTTGTACAGAATAGCATCAAGTAAAATCGGCTCCCCGAGGTAGCCAAGCAAACGGCACATAAAATTTTTTCAGCAATTTGATTAGCATTGTAAGTCATTAGCCGAAAAATTGCCCGATCGCCCATCTTCAGCGCTGGAAGGTTTTTTGTAGGTCGCTGCCAGCATCGCAGTACAAACGGTACAGTTAAGGTAGAACCCCTGCAACACAAGGAGACTCTTGAATGTTCCTCGACGAACTCATCCCAATGGCCCAAGAATTGATCCAACAGCCGATCGCCTTCACTGGTGGATTTTTTTCTGGCCTGCTTCGACTCAACCTTCACGAAGATCCCGTTAAAAGCTGGATCGACGAGCAAGCTGGTTCAACCTCCTACACTACTCCCCCAGCCGAACCCACCAACGGTAAAAGCACGGGGCCTCAGTCAATCTCGATCGACTAAGGAAAAGCAGTAACATCCTCCCAACGCCAAACTGATTAAAGTTATCAGAGATTTTGGTTTAAAATCCCGTCCTTTTAGGACGGCTTTTCTTGATTCTGGATATATCGTTTCAGAACTTCCAAGGGCCCGTCGCCAATAGAAGCTACAAAATAATTAGGACTCCCTAGAGCATCCTTCCCATAAGCTTTTGGGTATCCAGCTTGCCCATACCGCCTACTGGATACCCCTTTTAACGCATTTACCATAGCAATGAAAGCCCGCTATGAGTAAAGATTTTACCCCACACACCAACAGCGACTAAGCTGAGCTGCGGTTGTTTGGCTGCATGAGGGTTGTTTGGAATGGTGCGCTGGCGTTCTTTCTGTAAGTTTTCCGAACGAGTGCCATGGTATAACAAACTGTCTGGTATGCTTACTCTACGTCAAAGAAAACAGAAGCTAGGTAATGGTTAAAAGATGTTTCCTCAGTTCCGTTACAGCAATCGCTCAGGCATTTATACATACCATATCGAATTTTTTTTAACTCTCGCACTGGCTAACATAAAGGGAAGAACTTGGGTAAGCAAAAATTTGATAAAAAGACTAATAATTAATCTCCGGAGTTTACTTTCAGCCGTTTTTTCGCTATCAGGCGAGTATGTTTATTTTTCTCAAATAGGCAACCTCAAGCCTGTTTTGTCTAGGGAGTTACCCTCGGATTTTAGCTCTGTAACTGTCATTCAAAACTGTGCTAATATGTATTTTTTGGTTTGATTTTTTAAATAAAAATTGAGATAATTTAGTTAATTAGTCAATCTGATTTTTTTAATTTTGACCGTTATGAATTAGTCAGCAATATGATACCTCATCTTTCTGATCACGGCTATATCTTTGAACTCCGAACTTAATTATAATCCTACCAGTTTTTCTAGTTGGCGTGGGCAGGCTTGGTTTGTGTAATTACAGGTTTTAACCTATAAAATAAAGAGGTTAATCAAAATGAATTCAGCAGGATGACAACCAAAGAGCTACCCTAACTACGTCATCACCCAACATCTATAGCCATTCTCAGGAACAGGATGTAATCAGCAATTAATTACTACTTGTCAAACGTAAAACGTAAAATGTCAACCTGTACCTCGTGTAGGTGAGAAAAATTATACTATACAATATGTATTCATGACTCCCGCGAGGCTCACGGTAGTAAAAGGAAAAAAACTATTATGTTGAGAAACCTGAATTTACAAACCAGACTGATCAGTGCATTTCTGATGATGGGACTTTTAGTATTTTTAGTTGCCTGGGTAGGATGGAGTTCAACTTCTAATCTCAGTCAACACATAGAGACTCTCGGTAAAAATAAATTACCGAGTATTGAAGCATTATTAAAAATTAACGAGGGACAAACCCAAATTGAGTCATCAGAGAGAGCGCTAATTAATTCGGCACTCAGTCAAGCAGAAAGGCAAGAAGCATTAAACAGAATGGACAAGGCTTGGCAGCAGATTAAAGAGGGATTTAAAGCATACGAAGTCCTTCCTCGTACCTCGGATGAAGACGCACTATATAAACAAATGCTGAAGTATTGGGAGGAGTGGCAGCAGGAAGATCAAGAACTCCTGCGAATTAATCAAGAATTTGAGAGAGTGGGAATTTTGAATCCTTTGGGCTTGCAGCTAAACCTAATTAATCAAGGTAAAAGTAATTCGCCAGAAATGGCAAGAGCCAAGACAGCTAGTAACCTTTTGAATAAACTTAGTCAGCAATCCAAGGTGATTCGCCTGAAATTTATAACTTCAGAAAAAGCAACTTTAGCAGTGGTTGCAGCCAACAGAAAGCAAGCCGATGAAGCTTATAAAACGGCATACAATGATAGTAATAAAACTCAAGTAGCTGTATTGTTGGGGATGACTATTGGGCCGCTAACAGCGATTAGTTTAGGCATAGCTTTAAGCATAGCGATCGCCAAACCTTTAGATAAGGCACTGAAAGGTATTATTAATATGATTGTCAGTTCTTCTACCGAGATCGCTGCGACAATTGAGCAACAGGAACGTATTGCTGTACAACAAGCTGCTTCTGTTAATCAAACAACTACCACAATGGATGAATTGGGCGCATCATCGAGGCAATCAGCTATGCAAGCCGAGTCAGCCCTTGAGAATGCCAGTAATGTCTTAAACCTGGCAGCAGAAGGCAGTAAAGTGGTGCATAAAACCCAGGAGGGAATGTTGAGTTTGACGGAAAAAGTCGGAGCTATCGCCGAGCAAGTTTTACATTTGAGCCAGCAAACCAATCAGATTGCTAATATTACCAATTTAGTCAGCGATTTGGCTAATCAAACTAATATGCTGGCAATTAACGCTACAGTGGAAGCAGTACGCAGCGGAGAACAAGGAAAGGGGTTTGGGGTGGTGGCGAGAGAAATTCGCAGACTCGCCGATCAAAGCAAGACATCTTCCGATCAGATTAATGAGTTGGTAAACGATATTAAGAATGCGATTAATAAAACAGTGATGGTAACAGATGAGGGCAAAAAAACTTTAGATAATAGCCTAAAATTGACTGAAGGTACGGCAGATAATTTTAACAAGGTTGCTAATGCTATTAACAGTGTTGTTGTCAGCAGTCAGCAAATTTATCTGAATACCAAACAGCAGGCGATCGCTATTGAGCAAGTGGTAGATGCGATGAATGTTCTGAATAAAGGAGCAACGGAAACCGCCAGCGGTATTACCCAAAGTCGAATTGGCACTCAAACCCTTAACAAAGCGGCTTTAAATCTCACATCTTTAGTTTAAGTGAGAAAAGTAATATCCTAAACTGGGATGAAGGAGATGGGGAGAAAATTTTCCCAATTCCCCATTTCCCATTTCCAATTCCCAATTTGGTCAAAGTATTGAAGGTGAGATATCCCCGTCTATGAAAGGGCTGGGGAGATGTCAAGTATGTTTCCTCAAATGGCTATGTAGATGTGTATAGCAATTTTCAAGCGAGTGAAGTAGAAATTTAGATTTTAGATTAAAGAATTGAATAAGTAGGGAATTGGTAATTAACTGGGAAGTACCTCACGAAAGTTGAGAACTGCTATATCAACGATCGTAGCTGAGAGCAACTTGATATATTATACATTGTTACTCGCTTTGTTTCCGAAGATGCTTGGTGATGCGTCGCCCACCCATCACTGAACTGATATGATTAAAATCAAGTATTGTTTAGGGGTGGGATTCCTCACCGCCCCAAAATTCATCTACTCACTCACTCGAAGGGAGAGTAAGGAGATGAATTTTGATCCAGCTAACTATTGCAGCTAGTACAAAGAGTTTGTCAGTGTGGCAAACCCTTTTAGTCAGATTCGATTGCCCAGTTGTATACTACATAGCACTTGACAGTTAAATTAACAGGTTATTATGTATAGCACAACAAGTTCAGTTCGATCGACATGACTATCTACATTGGAAATCTGTCTTACCGCGCTACCGAAGAAGACGTGAAAGCAGTATTTGCCGAACACGGCACACTCAAGCGAGTTGTCTTGCCTACCGACAGGGAAACTGGTCGGATGCGCGGTTTTGCATTTGTTGAGATGATGGAGGATGCCCAAGAAGACGCTGCAATTGCCGAATTAGACGGTGCAGAGTGGATGGGGCGTCCCTTGCGAGTGAACAAAGCTAAACCCAAAGAAGAGGGAAATCGAGGCGCAGGTATCAAGAGAAACGACGGATATTAGTCCGCGATGCGGCGGTTGACATCCTCTCGGAACCCACCTGATGCGCAAGTGCGCAAGTAGCGCCGAATTGCTACCAGCAGTTGATTTTGGGGATGCAATGTCAAATCTGCTGCACAAAAACATGGATTATTTACAGGAGCCTGTGGTATGGTTTTATTACAAGAATTTGATGCCAAAGAATGGGTGAAAACGCGCAGTTCCCTAGACGGTGAAGCAACATTTCTCACCTGGAACGGTTATATTTACTCTTTTGTTCCCAACGAACCGAAAAAGCGCTTGTTCAAAATACTTGGCATGAGTGCAAGCAGGTGTATTGCTGACGGCGAGGGCGGCTGGAAATTCACCTCGCGAGAACTAACTTACTATCTCGACCCCAACAGCGGAAAAATTCTCCACAAATGGGAGAACCCTTGGACAGGAGAAACCCTAACGGTTGCTCACGTTGCTAACAACCCCGTCCAAGGTAATTTTAAAGGAATTTTCCCGGCTAAAGTAGAGCCGGAAATTACGACTTTTGTCTTTGACATATTTCCCAACTATCCTAATCCTTTAGCTGAGGATGCCAGATTTGTTGATTACAGTCCAAATCCTATCTATCAAGCAGCGGAATTATTTAAGCTGACAGTGCCCACAGCAGAATTATTAAATCCCGAACTTGTCTCAGTTTCTCAAGTAATTCTGAGTTGGGATAGAATCGGGCCGTGGCTGGCATGGATGAAAATGGGAAATCGACCCGGTAACATGATTTACAGTGCCACGGGTTCCAAAGTCAAGAGTTGGACAGAATTACCTCAATTGCTGCAAGATGAAATTAAAACTCGCATTCCTTTGTATAAAGATGCGCCGAAATCGCAATTAGATGTGGAAGATATGACTTCTTGGATTTATTTTCAAGAGAACTTTGATGCTTATCTCGCGGGAGAAAGATTCCCTCTGCCAGCACCGGAAGCATAAGCTCATAATAGATGAATGCCCTCAATCAGTTGGCGATCGCATGGGCCGCCATGCGATCGCCAACTGTCAATGTAGGGTGCGCGCACCAGCACATTACCGCATCATATCAAATCCGGTAGCATCGGAATTAATATTACTTACAGCCAGGACACGGCACTGCCGTGTCCCTACAATTAATCTGGCGTAGGGAAACGGCACGTGCAGTCTCCTCTATATCCCACATTCCGCACCCCCAACTGGCACATAGGCAGATGGAGGGGATAAAAGTGAATCATCCGAGATAATAGTGAGTA
>NZ_JAUBSB010000035.1:0-71718 GCF_036702135.1 Microcoleus sp. LAD1_D3
GTCCCGATGGCTTGACATTGGCTTCTGCAAGCGGTGACAACACCATCAAACTGTGGAACGTGGAAACCCAAAAACCCATCGCTACCCTCACCGGGCATAGTAGTTGGGTCAATAGCGTGGCATTTAGTCCCGATGGCTTGACATTGGCTTCTGCAAGCGGTGACAACACCATCAAACTGTGGAACGTGGAAACCCAAAAACCCCTCGCTACCCTCACCGGCCATAGCAGTTTGGTCATTAGCATCGCTTTTAGTCCCGATGGCTTGACATTGGCTTCTGCAAGCGGTGACAACACCATCAAACTGTGGGTTTGGGATGTCGATAAACTAATGGCATTAGGTTGCAATTGGATTAGCGATTATCTCAGAACCAACCCGAAAGTGACAGCAGAGGATAAACAGATGTGTGCTGATTACCTCAACCAAGAGTCAATCCAATAGGATTTAGGCAAACACAGCCAGCCAGCCAGATGTTCGCCCTACATTTTTTTACCACTACTTCCACTTTTTCCTCTGTCCATTCCTCACTCGCATCAGTCACAACCCTAATATTTCGCTGTGGCGAATCTTCATCCACAACTGCCGCCAGCATCGGATTATTAAATCTTTCTGTTAAATTTTCACTTTTGTAGTTAATCGAGATTTGGGGAGTTCAAAAGGCGGTAAGTGCTAACTCTGAGGGATATTACACTGATGTCCCTTTGAATATAAAACATAAAACTCCTGGAGTGCGGACATTTGTTCTCTCAATCTAGATATCTCTACATCCCAGGGAGGGAGTAGTTTCTCAAGGTGGCGAACCTCACTAAACCACAGTCGTAACTCTGGTTTGAGAGTTGCATAGAGCGTTTCGGGGCACGACAGTAATATTGCGGTTATTATCTCTGCTACGAATGGCTGTTGCGATCGCCACTTCCCTACAACAGGCATTGCATCCCCGTCATCGGTTGACAAGCGTTGGTGAACAATATCAAACAGTGAATTTAACTCAATAGCTGCCCGTAATTTCTCAAGTGTCTCTGCCGTCTCTGACGAGGTATGCACCATAGTTGTGAACTCAACAGGCAAATGGTGCAGGATGGTACTGACAAATGAAGCAATTGAATCAGGTTGCTCTTTTCTCAGAATGTCGGGGAGTATTTCTGCAAAGTAAGTAGCAACACTACGCCACTGATGTAAATCAAAAGCAACATGAAAGAAGGTTTCTGGCAACCTTTCACTCTTTTGCAAAGAAATATAACCTCGACATTGATTAGTTACGGGATCGACAGGTTCAAATGCTTGCCATAACAAAGGCAGAGAAACCCAGTGAGGTGGATATTTGAAACGGGCAACATCCAGCAGAAGAACTAGATCCCGCTTTGGATGATAGCCACCAATTGGTGAAAAGTGACCATCACCCGTTTGTCCCAATACCTTTCGGCTGTAGGAAACAACTAGATGAATATCACCTGACGCCGTAGTCACCTCCTCAACTGCTTGCCGAAAGTTTTCCAAGCTGCTTTGGTGGTAACGGTTAGGTTTTACAACAGCACCGTTGCAACGTGCTATACAGACAAACTCATCAAAGGTGATACCGTTTTCTTTAATGACTGAAAGAGGTAAGCAACAGTCTAAAAATTCCTCTCCATACCATCTCCACACCCCTTTCCAAATGCGACCCGGATCGATGGATAAGGCATTAAGAACAACAACTAAACTACCCAACCCACAAAAAGCGGGTTCTGCTTGAGTGTGAAACTGTTCCGCTAGAGCAAAATACCCTTCCATACCTCCCAATGCCAACGCTTCTCGAAATATTTGCTTTCCCTCTACGGAGGAAAAGGCAATAGCAGAATCGGGGAGTGAACGACGATAAAACCCTTGAGCAGACATTAAGTGTTTTAACCCTTATTGCTTATGGTGCTAATAAATATTATGCAATATCGTCCCATTGATAATGATGAATGCACTTATTAACTATTTTTTTCAATTTTAGCAATAAAACGCTGGGAAGGTTTGACTTTCGGGGTGCAAATTTAAAAAACGTGATTATTTGCGAGGGACGGCTAGGCATCAATGTGATGAAATAATTCGGCAATTTGCCACAGATTGAGCGTTATGCAGCTCGGATAAATCTCACATCTTGCACCCTTCTCAAGAACAGGCAAGATGCCTGTTCCACAAAGAGTGAATTTTCTTGTGGAACAGGCATCTTGCCTGTTCATAAAAAGCTTATTGAGAATGGTGCAATATCTCAGACAAATCAAACTTTTATGAATAGCCTTAATCACGCGAGGTTTTAGAAGAGTCGGCTCAAGAGTTGTAATAGTTGCAATTAATCAAATTTAAGCAGGTGATTTGGATTGGCACTGAGGGGTCGGTGTTCAGGGGATTGATATTGAGGTGGCTGATAACGATATGGGAATTAGCAAATATCTCACAGCGCCACTTTCTGCTCCCTTGTTGGTTGGCATGACCAGCCATTTCGTCAAAAATTACTATCAGTTATCGGATGTTTTTATAGCAGCACAAAGGAGAGCTGCGTCACAGTTAATTGATCGTGTTTACCGTTGGGTGGGGGCGGGTTTTTGAAATGGTTTGTTTTAGCCTGAGATTGTTGGTGAACCCGCCCCTAAAGTGAATGCAAAATATGTGAAAAATGTAAAACTTTGTATATGAACTGACCCAACTTCAGGAAAATAGACGATAGTTGATGTTCAAGAGATTTCAAGCGTTCGCGAAAACAATTTTTAATCAGGTAATAAAATGGTAGTAGCAGCACCTGTTCAATCCGGCAGTCAGTCGATTTTTCAAACTCGCTACGACAACTTTATCGGCGGCAAGTGGGTGCCACCGGTGAAAGGGAAATACTCGGAAAACCTGTCTCCAATTACAGGAAAATCAATTTGTCAAATCCCCCGATCGACCGCCGAGGATGTAGAATTGGCACTGGATGCTGCCCACGCCGCGAAAGACAAGTGGGGTAAGACTTCTCCAGCAGACAGGGCGCGGGTTTTACACAAAATAGCCGATCGCATCGAAGAAAATCTCGATCGCCTCGCCATCGCCGAAACCTGGGACAACGGTAAACCAATTCGCGAAACCCGCCTCGCAGACATACCACTGGCGATCGACCATTTCCGCTACTTCGCAAGCTGCATCCGAACTCAAGAAGGCTCGATCGGCGAACTCGACGGAACCACAGTCGCCTACCACTTCCACGAACCCCTAGGCGTGATCGGACAAATCATCCCCTGGAACTTCCCGATATTAATGGCCGCCTGGAAACTCGCCCCAGCCCTCGCCGCCGGAAACTGCGTCGTCCTCAAACCAGCAGGCCCCACCCCCGCCTCAATCTTGGTACTGATTGAAATCATCGCCGACTTAGTACCAGACGGCGTTATCAACGTCATTAACGGGCCCGGCGCCGAAATCGGCAAAACCCTCGCCACCAGTCCCCGGATTGCCAAAGTCGCCTTCACCGGCGAAACCACCACCGGCAGGCTAATCATGCAATACGCCTCCCAAAACGTCATCCCAGTCACCCTAGAATTAGGCGGCAAATCCCCCAACATTTTCTTTGAAGATATCTGCGCCCAAGATGATGAATTCCTCGACAAAGCAGTCGAAGGATTAGTCATGTTTGCCTTCAATCAAGGCGAAGTGTGCACCTGTCCCTCCCGCGCCTTAATTCAGGAGTCAATCTACGATCGATTCATGGAAAGGGCGATCGATCGCATCCGCCAAATCAAACAAGACAACCCCTTAGATCCGACAACCGCCCTCGGCGCGCAAGTCTCCATCAACCAGATGGAAAAAATCGCCGAATACGTCAAAATCGGTCACGCCGAAGGCGCAGAATGCCTGATTGGTGGCGAAAGAAACATCTTATCCGGCGACTTGCAAGACGGCTATTATTTCCAGCCAACAGTCTTCAAAGGAAACAACAAAATGCGAATTTTCCAAGAAGAAATCTTCGGCCCAGTATTAGCAGTCACCACCTTCAAAGACGAAGCCGAAGCATTAGAAATTGCCAACGATACTCTCTACGGTTTAGGTGCCGGAGTTTGGACTCGCGACATCAACACCGCCTACCGCATGGGCCGGGCCGTTCAAGCCGGTCGCGTGTGGACAAACTGCTATCACCTCTATCCAGCCCACGCAGCATTCGGTGGCTACAAATCATCTGGTATCGGTCGCGAAAATCACAAAATGATGTTAGATCACTACCAGCAAACTAAAAATTTGTTGGTCAGCTACAGCCCGAAAGCATTAGGTTTCTTCTAAGTCATATCAAATCCCGTACAACGGTAATTGATATAATTTATCTGCGTTAATCTGTGTTTATCTGCCCTCATCTGCGGTTAAAAAAAGAGAATTTGTTAAGCGCAGATGACAAGGGCTTGATGCTGATTCACGCAGATGAAGATAAAAGATATCTGAATAATTCCCATGAAGATCGAATGTGATATCATTAGTTCTCAGTGATGAGGAAGAGATAAGAGGAAAGAATAAAAAAATTTTCTTCTTCCTTGTTCCTTGTTCCTTGTTCCTTCTTCTCAAATGGAAACCATCGCAAAAGTCATCGCAACAGAAGCCGCCTTAAAATTAATTAACCATCTCAAAAATCAACACGGAGAATTGATGTTTCACCAATCCGGCGGCTGCTGCGACGGTAGTTCCCCCATGTGCTTTCCCGATGGTGAATTGATCGTCGGTGATGGTGACGTAATGCTGGGCGAAATAGGCGGTTGTCCCTTTTATATTGCAGCGCAGCAATACAAATATTGGCAGCACACGCAGTTAATTATAGATGTGGCATCGGGGCCAGGAGGCAGCGATTTTTCCCTGGAAGGGCCGGAGGGAGAGCGTTTTATTACTCGTTCTCGCTTATTTGTTAATGCTGATTAACTCTCTTTATCCTTAACTTGCCTCCAGTTTCTCTAAAAACATGAATTTGCTTAAGCCTGAAACCCGGTTTCTTTCATGGGAGCGAAAAAACCTATTTTTATTTAAGTTTTTATCTAAGTTTCTCGCGTGGGCTAACGACGACCAATTTTCTGACGAGGGCAAACGCATCTTATTTTTAGAATACTTGCTGGACAAAGGTTTCAGCCATTATTTGAGTTTGGTTGCCCAAAATTAAACCGCTGATAGCGTAAAGCTTTCAGGATTTAGAGGCGTTTGCCCTGATTTGCTGACTAATTTCACGGCTAGTGCGTTGATATTCGTGGACAATCGGTAATCTTTCAGGTTGAAAATTTGCCAGAGCTTCTGCAATATTAGCGCTAGACATGAGATGTCGTGATAAAGACAAACCATCTTCCCAACCTGAAGTCATACCTCTAGCGCGTGTCGGACTTTTCGCGTGAGCCGCGTCACCAATTAAGATAACACGGCCATCATATAGTTGAGGCAGGGGATCAATGTCATAGGAATAACGACAGACAATATTTTCCAAAGGGGTTGACTCAATCACATTTCGCGCATCCTCTGGGAGTTTTGCCAATTCTTGGGGAGGAATAATGATATTAGTTGGTTGTAGTGTGCCTACTTCAAAATCGGCCAGATCCTTTTCCAGAAAGAAACCCCAATGAGTACGATTTGCACCAAGATTAACGAAATTGGCATAAATTCCTCGTTCGCGTACATAAAGCAAATAGTTTCCTTCTGGACAGAAGTTATTATCTGTTACAATTGCTCGCCATACTTGATCACCTAAATAACACAATTCTACACCCGGAACCACAAATTGACGAACCTTAGAAATTATTCCATTGGCACCAATTAACAGATCTCCTTCCCAGTGACTGCCATCTTTAAAGTGGGCGATCGCGCTATGATCGGTTTGGGAGATCGACAATAATTCAGCATTAAAACGAATAGTGTCAGGGGGTAACTCCTCCAGGAGTGCTTCTAAAATAGCTTTGCGGTGTACTAGCATTCCTGGGAGTTCATTTTCCTCATACGTGACGGGTTCAGAATTGATGACATCGCCGAGGAGGTTGCGAAACTCGAATAATTTAACCGGAGCGCCTGAGTTAATAATTTTCTGGCTAATTTGAGGGTTGCCTTGATGAAGTGCTTGCATACCTGCTTGTACGATCAGGATACCCAGCCATCGGTGCGCGGATGGGGTGCTTTTTCAAACAAGTCAACTTGAAATCCTTGTTCAATCAGCAAAATTGCTAGATAAACTCCTGATGAGCCGGCGCCGATAATACCTATCCTGCTTTGGGACGAAACCATTTGTGCTTCTCCGGATTTAATATTGCCGATCGCTTTTCAAACACTATTGTAATAAAGGAAAATCCAATTGGGGCGATCGCTCAATTGCGGATTGAGCTTTTGTTGATAGCGACAGGTTTCACGCTGTCGCTAAAATCAGTATCTGAGCCGATGCACGATTAATTATTAATTGGCGAGTTCAAAATTTACGCACTCAAAACTTAAGACTACTTTAAGCTTGAGTATTTTTAATTAAAGCCAATTCAATTTTGTCACCAGCCTTTTGAGTCACTTGTGCGCGCAAACCAGGCCCAAAAAAAGTAGCTATTTTGTCTTGCTTTTCTTCCCATAAGTCGATCGGGATTAGTGGCGAATAAAACTCTAGAATTAACCCATAAGCACCATCAACATTAACTTCCCGCAACCCTTGGAGGAGGGGCCGTTCCTCGTCTGTTGGGGCCAGGCCCAAGCGCTCCAAAGCATCATCTAAGTGCGCGGGTTGGCCGTAGCGAAATCGGGTAATATCTTTGCGGACTTGGTTTTGAGTATCGGTGGCTTGACTTTCTCGCAGGAGAAGAACTTCGGGAGAAGTCGGTTCCGTGAACTCCACTGGTTCGAGTTCAGCCGCTTTCAGAGCCAAACCTCCGAGCAACAGCGGAATTCCATAAAAAAAACCGGCTAGGTTCAGGGTAGGTCTATCTGTGAAGTAAGCTCCGAACCCGACTGCTGCTATAATACCGCCCACAACTAAGGCTAGGTTTGCTAAAGAAATTTTACGTAACATATTAGTGAGGTAAGTAGTCGGACAGAAATAATATACTTTAATTATTATCTGTCAAAAAGTCTTGAATAAATTTAGTTTTTTTGCCAAAAGACCTGCAAAAACTGCTAGCATCTATGAGCGCGGGAGCGGTGTGCATCCACAGTCTTGTCTATAGCTTCAGAAGCTTATCCCGCCGGACTCGCCCGGGCGCGCCATCGGTAAATATCCGTGTTAATTGCGCGGCGTTGGTTCCAGAAGGCAATCGAGATCGGCAGTATCATCAAAGTATACAGAGTGGCGATCGCGATCGACACTCTTGCCCTTTCAACCATTTTTCGGACATGATTAAAGACGAAGACAAACAAACTGCTGGAGCAAACAAGGCGGTTCTGGAGCAGATTAACTCGCTCAAACGCGAAGATGAAAGGCTTTATAATATCTTAGCGATCGATGTCTGGGCCCTAGCCAAGACGATGGATGAATATCAACCGGGATTTTGGGCTGCTTTTATGAAAAACCGGGAGAAGGCCCTGAAGCGATTTTTAGCTGGAATGATGAAAAATAAACCCGCAGATACCAAACGTCCGCCTTTTTTGCGCTAACATTTGGTTGAAGTTTGGCTGAAGTTTTGATGTACAATCAAACTATAACACAGACCCAAAAACCCTGAGCAGGTTCATCACTTTCCCTATAAAAACAGTGAAGGATGTGCCCATAAAGGTAGGTCGGTGAATTAAGAATCTCCGTCTGTTCGCAGAGGGGAATGTCAAATATTTTTGTTAATAGTAGCAAAGGCAAAAAACCATGGATGCACAAACACTCAAAGAGCGCGTAGCAGAGATCGAAGTCAAGCGGGAATCCCTCGTGCGGCTGTTAGATCGATCGGACTTGGGAGCACTGAGAATAGATGTGAGTCAGGCGATCGAAGAAATTGACGATCTCTTAGAAGAATTCAAGCGTACTTTTAACAGTTAAGTAGTCATTAGTCAGTAGTCATTAGTCATTAGTTGTCAGTGGTCAGTAGTTGTCGCGCATTTAATTGGGATAGTTATGTTAGTAAAAATCTTGTGGGGTGGGCCCCAGAACCCGCCCAAAAAGTGAAAATTAAATGCAGTACAGCTTAATAGCTAACAAGAACGGACAACTGCTCACTGCAAATTTGACAACTGACAACTGACAACTGACTAATTCATCACCATATCCATCAAAATTTGCTGAGAGCTCACTTCCGGGCAATTAGCAGGCGGCCGCCGCTGAGAGTAGTGTCCGGACGGCTGCAAATCCCAAGCTTGGCGGTTGTCAGCCAGCATTACTCCCAAAATTTCTTGCAATTCCTTAGCAATTGTTGGGTCTTCCACCTGAACGATCGCCTCAACCCGTCTTGTGAGATTGCGCTGCATCCAGTCAGCAGAACCAATATACACCTCTTCGTCGCCACCGTTGAAAAAATAAAACATCCGAGAATGCTCTAAAAAGCGGCCGATAATACTGATAACTCTGATATTTTCGCTAACACCTTCAACGCCGGGACGCAAACAGCAAATCCCCCGAATAATCAAATCAATTTTGACTCCCGCTTGCGAAGCTTCGTACAAAGCAACAATGATTTGAGGGTCAACTAAAGCGTTCATTTTAGCGACAATGCGACCACAGCTACCGATTCCGCCTTCGGCCTGCAAGCGGCAGAATTCGGCCTCGCGGCGGATTAAAGCTAAAAATCGATCGCGCATATTGACCGGCGCTACCAATAATTTGCGATAAGATACCTGCCGCGAATAACCCGTCAAATAATTAAACAAATCCGTCAAATCTGATCCCAAATCCTCGCGACAACTCAACAAACCCACATCGGTATACAGTCCGGCTGTTTTGGGATTGTAATTGCCGGTGCCGATGTGGACGTAGCGCCGGATGTAATCGTCCTCCCGACGCACTACCATCACAATCTTTGTGTGGGTTTTGAGTCCCACCAAACCGTAAACGACGTGGACTCCCGCTTGTTCTAACTTGCGAGCCCAATTAATATTATTTTCTTCGTCAAACCTAGCTTTGAGCTCTACTAAAACGGCTACCTGCTTGCCGTTTTCTGCTGCTTCAATTAACGCGCTGACGATCGGCGAATCTCCCGAAGTGCGGTATAAAGTCATCTTAATCGCTAACACAGAGCGATCATGCGCCGCCTCAGTAATAAACCGCTGTACCGTCGCCGCAAACGAGTGATAAGGATGGTGCAGCATCAAATCCCCCTGCCGGATGGTCGTGAAAATATCCTCGCCATCTTCAGCATCCAACCTCGATTTGTCTAAAATCCTTGCTGGTTCCGAGTTCCGCAAGCGCGGTGGCACAACCGGAGTCCAAGGCGGGTCTTTCAGTTCCGGCACCGGTAGCCCCACAAAAGACATCAAATCCTTGAGGCCTAGCAGCCCCTCTACGACGTAAACATCTTGCTCACCGAGATCCAGCTCCTCCATGAGCATATCTCGCAGCGCAGGCGGCATAATCGCTTGAATTTCCATCCGCACCGCAGAACCTCCAAACCGGCGCTTGCGGAGCTCCTGTTCTATTGCCAGCAGCAAATCCTCTGCCTCATCTTCCTCCACCGTCAAATCGGAATTGCGAGTAATGCGGAACGGGTGATATTCCTCAACGTCCATCCCCGGAAACAAAGCTTCTAAATTGTGGGCAATTACCTGTTCTAGGGGCACGCCAGTCCAAACTGGAGATTTGCCCCTCTGCTGCCACTGCAAATCCCCCGGCAGCGGCAAAAACCTAGGCAGCACCTGCGGTACTTTGACGCGGGCAAATAATTCTTCGCGCGTGTCGGGGTCTCTGACTACTACTGCTAAATTGAGGCTGAGATTGGAAAGGTAGGGGAATGGATGGCTGGGGTCAACTGCTAGGGGAGTGAGTACGGGAAATACTTGTTCTTTGAAGTAGCGGTGCAAGTAATTGCGCTGTTCTTGATTGAGGTCAATGTAGTCGAGAATGTAGATTTCGCTTGCTGCTAGTTTCGGCCGCAGGGTTTGCTCAAAATAGGCGTGTTGCTGAGTAACCATCGGCAAAAGCCGCTTGTTGAGGGCATCTAGCTGTTGTTGGGGCGTGCGGCCGTCGGAGGTTGATTTGCTGACTTTTGCGTGTACTTGTTGTTTGAGGGCGCCCACGCGCACCATGAAATATTCGTCTAGGTTGGAGCTAAAAATAGCTAGAAATTTGAGTCTTTCTAGGAGGGGCGTGCGGGGGTCGAGGGCTTCGTGGAGCACGCGGTTGTTGAATTCTAGCCAGCTTTGTTCTCGGTTAAAGTAATATTGGGGATCGCTGAGGTTGATTTCGGTGTAGGTTTTGGGGGGGGTCTTTTTTGGCTTGGGCATGGTTTGAGGGAGTCTTGGGGAGGCTCGGTTGATCGCATCTGTGAATTAGTATCGCAGGTTAAACTCTTTGTTCGCATCTGCTTTTGGTCGATCGCTCAAACATTGAATTTAGGCAAAACGTGCAACTATTTTTCTAGGATTACCACGAAATCCTCAATCATCACATCAAAAGTACGAGCCAGCTTGTGTACTGCGGCAAAGTCAACCATTGCCATCCCCTGAGAACGGGCATAATTGCTAATGGTACTGTAGCCCACGCCCGATCGCTCCGCAACTTCCTTGAGCGTCCATCCCTTCTCGGCAGCCAACTCTCGAACCCGCAACCTGACTAAGCCTTTGCTCATATTCACTATTTACAAAATTTTGGATTTAGTATAATATATCAAAAAGCGATCGCCCCCGGTCGGCCAACTAAAGACGATCGCCAGTTAAAATTAATCCCGACAGATAATTTCTGTCGATCGCACTTAGCAGAGATAGATTTAGCTACCACAACCAGATGCAACTACAATGATATCAGAGAATCAGTTAAGATCCTCAGCGATCGGCGCCTCAAAAATTATTCATAAGTCTTCGCTCGTCAATCCGCGATCGAGATTTGTCACCGAAGAAACAGTAGCACTCTTGTTCAACATCTCAACCGAGCAGATTTATCGGATCGAATGCTGTCACAACATGGTGTACATACACGCCAAAGGTCTCAGTCGATTTGTCAGCTACGCCGATTTCCCCCCAATCTTAGAAGTAAAACAACCGTGTTCTCAAGATTTTGTCGCATGGTACAAACGCTGGAAACGGACACAAGCACCAGAATTTTGGACTAAATTCTATACGTACAACTTCAAAGCGGCTGTTTCAGTGGACAGCTTGCTTGAGTGGGGTAAATTAGTCGCTACAGTGAAATCGGTAATTTCTGCCTCAGCGCTGCAACAGCTACGAGATGTTTACGCTCAAGAAAAAACATTGATGGAAAATTTTTAAAGCACGGGGGGCGGAGCAACCCGCGATTGTTGGTTTCCAGCAATATAAAGCAGATTCGAGGTCTATGAAGTACACTCCGCGAGCGAATGCCGTAGGGACACGGCACTGCCGTGTCCCTACCTCTGCTATTACCTTACGGGATACAGATTCTGCTCAAAACTCACCCTTTACCTTCCAATCCCCACATATTGGAAACCAGCGGCTTCTAAAGCCTTTTTGTCTAAGAAATTGCGGCCGTCAATCATCACCGGATGGTTCATCAACTTCGCCATTTTCTCGTAATCTAAATTGCGAAACTGTGCCCACTCAGTCACCAACACCAAAGCATCGCAACCATCAGCCAACCTTTCCGGGTCAGTTTCTACTAAAACTCCCGACAAACCGTGACGCATCCCAGTTTGAGAAACAATCGGATCGTAAGCTTTAACTTTCGCTCCCAATCGGTTCAAACTCTCGATTAAATTCAGCGAGGGAGCATCGCGCAAATCGTCAGTATCCGGCTTGAAAGTTAAACCCAAAAGTCCGACAGTTTTACCTTTGAGAATCTTCAAAACGTGCTGCAACTTTTCAATAGCAATCAACCGCTGGCGTTCGTTAACTTCCACCGCCGCTTTCAGCAAATGCGCCTCGTAGCCGTAATCCTCAGCAGTGTGAACTAAAGCCGACACATCTTTGGGGAAACAAGAACCGCCCCAACCAATGCCAGCTTGCAAAAACTTGTTGCCAATCCGTGAATCTAAACCGATACCTCTGGCAACTTGACTAACATCTGCACCGACGCGATCGCAAATATTAGCAACTTCATTAATAAAGCTAATCTTCGTAGCCAAAAAAGCATTAGCTGCGTACTTAATCATCTCCGCTGAACTGATATCAGTCATCACCACAGGAACCTCCGACAAAGACTGATCTTCTGCAAACTTGCGATCGACAATCGGCCGGTATAACTGTAGCATCATATCCATAGCCCGCCGAGAGTTGCTGCCGAGAACAATGCGATCGGGATTAAAAGTATCGAAAACAGCACAGCCTTCCCGCAAAAACTCCGGGTTGCTAACCACATCAAATTGAACACCCGTTTTGGCTGCGACTTCCTCACCAGTAGCGCCATCACCGCTTTGAGGTTTTTGACGTTCTGCTAAACCGTCTAGTACAATTCTTCGCACCCAATCCCCCGAACCGATGGGCACCGTTGACTTGTTTACGATTACTTTGTAATCGCCGTCGAGGTGAGCTCCAATTCCGCGAGCAACCGCTTCCACGTAGCGAGTATCGCTTTCCCCAGTAGGCAAAGGAGGCGTCCCCACGGCAATGAATAAAATGTCCCCGTGAGCCACTCCGGCTGCTAAATCCGAAGTAAATTCTAAATTGCCAGATTCAGATGCAGAAGACATTAATTCAGACAGTCCGGGTTCAAAAATGGGCGAATGTCCAGACTTCATTAATTTAACTTTTTCTTCGTTGTTGTCTACGCAAATCACGTGGTGGCCGATGTGGGCTAAGCAAGTGCCGGTGACTAAACCAACATATCCTGTACCGATGACGCAAACATGCATACAAATGTCCTCAAAGTTAGTAAATAAATCCGATGAAACAAAGAAGGAAAAACAGTTTGTAGGGGTACTGCCCCTGTGCCTACCCTTAGTGAGGCCTACCACAGGGGGTTTGCCCCTACAACTCGGCAGTCTCTAATGTTTGTGTCCCTCGATGCGATCGCGAAAATCCTTTATAGTCAACTCTAAACCTTGATCCAGCGGCACAGTTGGCTCCCACCCCAACCAAGTCTTAGCACGAGTAATATCGGGTTGTCGCTGTTTCGGGTCGTCTTCCGGCAGCGGTTTAAAGATAATTTCTGCCCCAGGATTAATTGTGTTTTGAATTTTTTGTGCCAGTTCCAAAATAGTGTATTCGCCTGGATTCCCCAAATTCATCGGCCCAATTTGGTCGCTATTCATCAAACGAATAAATCCTTCCACCAAATCAGAAACGTAGCAAAAACTCCGGGTTTGGGAACCGTCGCCGTATACTGTCAGCGGTTGATTCCGCAAAGCTTGAGCAATAAAATTGCTCACTACTCTGCCGTCATTTTCCAACATCCGGGGGCCGTAGGTATTGAAGATTCGTACAACTCGAATGTCTACCCCATTTTGACGGTGGTAATCAAAAGATAAGGTTTCAGCTACTCGTTTGCCTTCGTCATAACAACTGCGAATTCCTATACAATTAACGTTGCCGCGATAATCTTCTGTTTGCGGATGGACATCAGGATCTCCGTACACTTCGGAAGTGGAGGCAAGAAAGAATCTGGCTTTTACCCGTTTTGCCAATCCCAACATATTCATCGTGCCGATGACATTTGTTTTAATGGTCTTGACAGGGTTGTACTGATAGTGTATAGGGGAAGCGGGACAGGCCAGATGGTAAATCTGATCTACCTCTAACCGAATCGGTTCCGTGATGTCGTGGCGGATCAGCTCAAAAAACGGGTTGTCCAGCCATTTGAGGATATTGCGTTTAGTCCCCGTATAAAAATTATCCAGGCAGACTACCTCATGTCCTTGGGCCATTAAGCGATCGATTAGGTGGGAACCGAGGAAACCCGCACCGCCTGTGACTAAAATTCTCATTATGGAAACTGCCGTTCTGTTTAGGGGTAGGACTGGAGTACAAAAATTCAGTCGCTCGAATGAAACTTACTAATAGAATAACAAAATTGCGATCAACAATGTAAACACTTATGCGTCACTTTTATAAAATCTTTAATTAACTTAGCACTTTGTTCAAATACTTTGAACAAAGTGCTAACATTCGCAAATGTCGGTAGCAATTTTTATTTAAGCTTTAATATTTCCGAAAAAACACTGTTGACATCAGTTCTGTTATTTGTTAGTGATTATTGGTTATTTGATGACTTCGGTTGGAGGTTGGGCGATGCCCTAGGGGATAGCTGCGCTTCACAGGTTTATTTGAAAAAACGAGGGTCGATTTATCTCAAAAGCAATATGAGAGAAGTTATGTCGATTTCGCGAATAGAATGTCCGCCACTTTCAACTCAGGGTTGCACCCGTTCAATTGGGATTTCTGGAGATTGCAGCCAGAAATAAATCAGGTTGATTGTATAGCCTTTAGTTTTACAGTTTCTCAGGAATCGAGCAAATTTACGAGGCGCTAAAGTTGTCTCGAAGGCGAAATCAGTACCAGAGTCTGATCAAGTTCGCAGTCTTTCTATCATTAAGCGTCCTGCGAGAATATGCAACTGACTGTGGAGTGAATTAGGACATTCCGGCGGCGATCGCATCTGCATTTACCTATTCAAAACATTCTAAAAAATAGGGTAATAATCTCAGGGAAACTGTAGTTTTACCTGAACCTTTAGGGCCGCCAATAATGTAAATATTTGGCATAATAGATAAGATAAACATTATTGCTGAGGTTGTTGCTTGAGTCCGTAAGGGCGATCGCGCTTCCTGATTTTAGTTGCTTCACGCGCTACCAATCTGTTGATTTGTGGCAAAATTTTAGTTACCGTTGTTATCGTTGAGGTCTAGATTTTGTATTGAGAGTTCTGAAGGTAGCGGTACAGTTATTTGTAGGAAAACATCAATTGTTATTTGATTGTTCTCAAAACTTATATTAGTTACATTAACTTTACTATTTTCAGATAAACCGTTTTGAATAGGTAATTTAGCCGGTGGCTTAGTTTTATATCCAGCATCCTCAAGCCATTCAGCAATATTTCTCCAATTTTCTATCTTTTCAACGCTTTTACCCACCAGACTTTTAACGTACTTATATAAGGTAGCGCATAGGTCAGTTTCAACTCCCTTGGGGGTTTTTTGGAGCTTTTCTGCGATTTCAGAGGGACTATAGCCACAGAGTAGACCGCGAAGGTGTCGTTTTTCCATTGGGGTGAGGCGTTTTCCCTTGGCCGAGGCCAGGTCTGCATAGAGGGTTTCTAAGTCCCAGTGGTTCGCGGCTTCGGTAAATTGCTCGTCGGCTGGCGGCATAGGCGAGTGGGGTAAAAATTCCTGATATAAGTCTAACATAATTACTGATGAGTGTAAGATAAAAGCTATGGTTAATTAGATTATTATAAGTAGAATATCCCGATCTACGTGCAATGAGTCAAAATGACGAGAGAGCTAGCTTGAAGTAGCTAATGACTAGACTCATTGAGCATTGCTGAATCATTAGTTTTGAGGAAAATTTTATGATTTTTATAATCCCGATTATTTTGGGTGCTGCTGCTATAGCTGCTTCCGCTCTTGGCGTTGGAGCTGGTATTGCAGGTGTTTCCGACATGAACGATGCAAAGAAAATGGGCAAGAGCGCTCAAGAACAACATGAACGTGCTTGCAATCGTTTGAAAAACGAATGGGAATGCACTCAAAATCTCGCAGAAGAGTACGGTCAACTGCAACTAAATATCAAAATTCGTACAATTGGGCGATTTGTCAAATTTATTGAGCGTATTGGTCAGCGTGGTTCTCTAAGCGACAAGCAGTTTTTGGAGGGATTAGAAGGCATTTCTATTCAGCAGATTAATGAGTACAAAGCTGCGGCTTTAGAAGCAGAACACTTTGTCAAAGGTGGTTTTAAAGCTGCTGGGGCAGCAGTAGCGGCAGGTCAAGGTGCAGTTGGCTTGATCGGACTGTTTGGGACAGCAAGTACCGGCACTGCGATCGCTGGGATCAGCGGTGCAGCAGCTTGGAATGCGACTCTTGCATGGCTGGGAGGTGGTTCTCTGGCTGCTGGTGGCGGTGGCATGGCAGTTGGTACAGTTGTACTTGGAGGTATTATGGTTGGTCCAGCCTTGGCAATTGGTGGCTTCATGCTTGCTGGTGAAGGTGAAAAAGCTTTGACAAAAGCACGAGAATATGAAGCCAAGGTCTATACAGAAATCGCTAAAATTGATGCTGCTAAAGACTTTTTGGAAAGAGTCCAGCGACGGATTAATGAACTTAACTATGTGGTGAATAACTTGAACTCTCGTGCTGTTCTCGGACTTAACGAACTTGAATCCCAGGCATTCGAGCGAAATCAAAATGCAGATGTGCGTAAGTTGCAACAGGTAGCGCTTCTGGTAAAATCGCTTGCAGAAATTATGAAGACCCCTGTCTTAGATAGCGAAGGAAACCTCAACCCTGCGACTGCTAAAATCCAAGCTAAATACGGTACTATTTGAGGCAAGTTGACATGATAGCAAAAGAAGTTTCGCGAGGCATCTCAAAAATCACCAGTCCTGCTGAATGCTTACAGGAACTTGTCTCAGCTTACACTGAGTACAAGATGGTGGCAGAGCAGGAGCAGACTAAACGGCGTGAAATTGATGCATGGGAGAAAACAACCATCGCTCAGATTAAAGCCCAGAGCGATTGGATGATGGAGTACCTCGATCGCTCATTTGATGAGCGTGCAGAAAATTTTCGCGATCTTTTTAGCGTAGTGGATTCGGCAATAGCTAGTGGCAATAATGAACAGTTAGCATTAGCTTTACATTCAATTACAGAAATAGCTAAGTCGAGTCCTTTCCAAGACCTTGCAAACTTAGCATCTGTAAAAGCTGCACTTAATGATCCAGACCATGAATGGGTGTTTTGATTCACCTTTATGAGTGTGGGTTGCCCCTTCACCTATCCCCTTAAATTGAAAAGCGATCGCCCTTCATGTCCAAAAGTGCGATCGCCCTCGATAATTTTACAGTTAACTTATCAAAAACCCTCCCTCAAAAAAGTTATCCTCGGCGAGAGGGTAAATCAAACACCACTTCAAATCGGATGTTGGGTACTCGTTGCCGAAACAACTGAAGATGTCCCTCCGCATCTGATTGACTGCGATAGCGACCGACGATCGCCCATTGCAAGCTGGACGGACGAGGTGGCACAATTAGGGAAACTTCCAACAGATTGCAAGGCATGAGCGACAGCGAGCGGATTTCAGTGGTTTTGCCAACACAGGCTAAAAAGGAGCTCGAAAAGTTGTGCGATCTCGAAAAGCGATCGATCTCCAACTTTGTCTACCTTCTGATTCAAGAGGCGATCGACCAAGCAAAAGCATCCGGCCAGCTCAAATCAACAGATGACTGAAACTAAAACTTGATTTATCGTGCTTAATTTTTAAATCGAGAAGTGCGAAAAAACTCGCCTACTGCAATGCTAATATTCATTAAATGAGAGGTGTAAAAACATGGCAAGAAGCAGGCATATCTCCAGAAGATGCCAGGAGAATTCAGAATGCAGCCGATCGGACAAAACAAACCATCATAGTTGTTGGCAGTCGAGCAAACGGGACAACTACGCCAACTTCTGACTGGGACTATATAATGTTAGGTAAGTCTCGCCAGCGGCATTCCGCTCGCAGTTCCGTCCCTCGCGGTACAAGTGGTGGCGAAATTAATAGTTCAGGTCGAGAAACGGGAATCGATATTTTACTGGCCCCCTCATCTCAGGAGAACCTCACGTTATATTTCAGCCAGACTTAGGAGAGGCAAATGAATCTAGCCGATGAAATTACAATCAATCAAATTCAACAAGAATTAATTAGCCAAGAAGATGCAAAAAAGTGGTTTTTAAGGTTCCCAGCCCAATACCAGCAGGAAATATTGCAGCGGCTATCCTACATGACCCTCCAAGCAGGGGCGCGAGAAGAAGATGTTTCCCTAGCTATTGCCAAATCAAAACTTC
This sequence comes from Microcoleus sp. LAD1_D3, assembly GCF_036702135.1. Lineage (NCBI taxonomy): Bacteria > Bacillati > Cyanobacteriota > Cyanophyceae > Oscillatoriales > Microcoleaceae > Microcoleus > Microcoleus sp. LAD1_D3. The sequence continues at coordinate 18,005 of NZ_JAUBSB010000035.1, forward strand.
GCCCAACTTACACCCCTTGTGTGTTGCTGAGTAGAGGGCGATTAAAAGAACAAATGGCAAAGCTTTTGAAACTGCCGGCCTCAGAATCTATCAAAACCTTTTTCCTGTTAATGAGTTTATTGGCAATTGCCGATGCGCGCAGGTACTGCAAATATTGTCAAGATGGCTGTAGCCACTGGTGGCATCGCGATTTGAGCGATCGCAAAGTTGTAGATGAAATTCAGCGCGAGTTTCAACAAAGCATTCTTGTTTAAGTTGTAGTAAGCTGTAATGCGATCGGGCGATCGCCACTCACGCTGCAGCCATAATTTCACTTATTTCAACTTCTTATTTTTCTCTTATACTCGGCTTCCATTAATTACAAAACAAACTCGGCTCTACATGAAAAAAACTTCCCAGAATCAATGCCAGCTCTTTGCCAATATCTCCCTCACCATTAACCACTTCATACACTCTTTTTTCAGACCCCATAACTCCCACCAAATCCGCCGGTTGTAACTCTCTTTGTTCCATCAAAAACAGCAATATTGAATTAGGGGTAGCTGTGGCTCCCGGTGCATAGTATTCTTGCTCAAATTTTTCAATTAATGCAATCAGCAATTCATATAACTCATCTTCTTCAGGAGTTCGATCGCGCTGGTGCATCAACTCTTCCACAATAGCGAGAGCCTTTTCATTATCCGCTTCAGTTCTAATTATTTTCGGCTGATACTGAGACAATAATTCTTTGTATTTATCGGGATTAAAAGTAAGGGTCATTTTTCCATTTCTCCTTATCATACTCAGCATGGGTGAGAATATATTTGATATAAATTAATTGGCTTTCATAATCAATACTAAAGATTAATCGATAATTATTACCTTTGATATTAAAAACTGTAAACCCCCCAACTGCTTCGGCTTTAGGAAAAACAGATTGTACCTCAATTAAGTTAGACCATTTAGCCTTGCTAGCAATTTTAAACCAGTTATCCAAAGCTTCCCCGCAATCAGCATGAGTTTCGCTGTATTCACGCACCCGTTTGTAGCTGATTATGTGCATCTACTATACGCAATTTAAACTAAGTTTTAGTTTAGCTCAACCAATTTCTTTGGTCAAGAGCGATCGCCCTTAATCTGCAAAAGGTAGAACAGGCCGGAAAGCCTGTTCCTAGAACCCCATTTGTGGAACAGACCGGAAAGCCTGTTCCTAGAACCGACAAGAATACTGACTGTTTGTGACACAGGCCCGAAAGCCTGTTCCTGACAAAAAGCCACACAGATTACGAATCTCGATCGAGCTTCAGCACAGCCATAAAAGCCTCCTGCGGCACATCCACAGTACCCACAGACTTCATCCGCTTCTTACCCTTCGCCTGCTTTTGCAGCAACTTCTTCTTCCGCGAAATATCACCGCCGTAACACTTCGCCAACACATCTTTCCGCAAAGCCGGAATGTGTTCCGAAGCAATCACCTTTGCGCCAATTGTCGCTTGAATTGGCACCTTAAACTGGTGGCGAGGAATCAACTCCTTGAGTTTTTCCGTCAATCCGCGGCCCACATTGTAAGCCTTATCGCGGTGTACGATCATTGCCAAAGCATCAACCGGATCGCCATTAATTAAAATGTCCATTTTCACCAACGGATTTTCGCGATAACCGATGAGGTGATACTCCATGCTCGCATAACCGCGCGATCGCGATTTCATCTGGTCGAAAAAGTCCGTCACCACCTCCGCCAAAGGCAACTCGTAAACCAGCGTAGTTCGGCCTTGACTCAGATACTTCATATCCATAAAAATGCCCCGCCGACTTTGAGACAGTTCCATCAGCGCGCCCACATAAGTTTCCGGCGACAGCATTTCTACCCGCACATAAGGTTCCTCAATTTTCTCGCGATACTGAGGATCTGGCAAGTGGCTGGGATTGTCAATTGTTAACACTTCCCCTTTAATTGTTGTGATTTGATAAACCACAGAAGGAGCCGTAACAATCAAATCCAAATTGTATTCTCTCTCCAGTCTTTCTTGCACAATTTCCATGTGCAGCAAACCCAAGAAACCGCAGCGGAAACCAAATCCCATCGCACTAGAAGTTTCTGGTTCGTAAGAAAGCGCCGCATCGTTGAGTTCGAGTTTTTCTAAAGCTTCCCGCAAATCTGGAAATTGGTCAGCATCGATCGGGAACAAGCCGCAAAAAACCATCGGCTTTGCCTCTGTATAACCCGGCCAAGGCTCCGGTGCAGGCTTTTTGACCAAAGTAATCGTATCGCCGACGCGAGCATCAGCTACGGCTTTAATTGCCGCGCCCAGATAACCAACTTCCCCCGCGTGCAGTTCATCTACTTGAACTTGAGTCGGTGAAAGGATGCCCAATTCATCAATGACATATTCCTTACCCGAAACCATCAACAAAACTCGATCGCCCTTTTTGACACTTCCGTCCATCACCCGGAAATACACAATTACCCCGCGATAAGGGTCGTAATAACTATCAAAAATTAGCGCCCGCAGCGGTTTGTCCACAGTATCCTGCGGCGGCGGCACCAATTCGACGATCGACTCCAAAATCTCATCTATACCAATTCCTTCCTTAGCCGAAGCCTCAATCGCCCCGCTACAGTCCAGACCGATAATTTCTTCAATTTCCCCTTTTACCCGTTCCGGTTCTGCCCCCGGCAGGTCAATTTTATTTAAAACTGGAATAATTTCCAAATTATTTCCCAAGGCAAGGTAGACATTTGCCAAGGTTTGTGCTTCCACGCCTTGAGATGCGTCTACCACCAGCAGCGCCCCTTCGCAAGCAGCGAGCGATCGCGACACCTCGTAAGAAAAGTCCACGTGTCCGGGAGTGTCGATCAGGTTGAGCACGTACTCCTGACCGTCCTTGGCAGTGTAATTCATCCGAGCCGCTTGCAGCTTGATCGTAATGCCGCGTTCGCGTTCGAGATCCATATTGTCTAAAAACTGCTCCTTCATCTCCCGTGCCTGCACAGTCCCAGTCGCCTGCAACAGGCGATCGGCCAAGGTGGATTTTCCGTGGTCGATGTGAGCAATAATCGAAAAATTACGAATGCGAGATACAGGAACGTTAGTCATGTTTTTTATCGAAGAGCTAATCGGCAAAGGATACTTTTTGTTGTATGATCACACAAGCAAGAGTAGAGTGCTTACTTCAACCTCTTACTGGGGATTGAGATGAAACCACAACTGAGGCAAACCTCAAGAGTATCAGTTATTACCCTTTCAAGTGTCCGACCGAGCCCGGACACGCAAAAGGAAAAAACTTTTCTCTCTCTCATTGTACAGAAAGCGGTTAAGCGGTTGAGGAAAGGTTGGGTGCAAATCAGGGACTTCAAATATCTAGTCCAGTCGGTTGTCATCAAAAGAATTGAAACTTAAGAATTAAAACTAGGATTTTTTAACTATGAGCGACTCAAGAATACCATCCCACAGTTCGTCAGAAAAAGTCGAACTGTCCATCCATATCGATCCTGAACTGCTAGACCAAATTAAGCACTTGACGAATGACCCCAGCAAAGTCATTGAAACAGCAATCAAGCAGTGGCTCCGAGGCGAGCGCCGCGAAGACGAGCTGGCTCTGGGTTTGCGCCGCAACCCCCCAGTCCCGCCACGCGGTGAGTGGAACGACTGAGGTGCTCTGGGCCCAGACGGCGCGCAAATCTGCGGGCTGTGAAATTTAGTTCGCGCCGGCGATCTCCTGCAGATTTCGTGGCTAAAGCTACAGGTGGTGGGCGAGTGAACTCGGCTAAATCACAACCTCGGAACTATTTCAGGTGAGGCAAAAAATGCGTGAGCCATTCCCTGACTAGAGTTGTTCGCAGCCTCATATTTTGGCGTAATTTTCACACTTGATAGTTAATCGGTGCAGATTCCTAATTTCTCAATCTTAATTTTTATCTTTAAATTACCCAAAACGGCTGAACACGAATAGTTGTGAGTTTTGAGTTGAGTTCAGAATTAAAAATTTAATATTTGATGAGTTCATTAATCACTCAAAAGTCAATAGTAGAAGCCTAAAATTTTTGCAAATGGTGAGTTTTGAGCGAGCAATGTTTTAATTAAAAAGCCAACCACTTTTTAATTAATTAATAACTCACAAATTAACAGTATAAGCGCTAAACAATGGGGAGTATTGAGTTGTTTATTAAAAACTCAAACCTCCAAAATCCGAACTACTTTCATCCCCTACTCTGATGGACTCTAACACAGATTTCCGGCGATCGAGCTTCGCCTCTACAGCCTTTTTTCAAGAGTTAGGAGCAGAATTAGTATTTACCCAAGACGCCTCTGGTCGATATCTATCTTTTTATTGGCAGAAAGCCGAACAGTACAACCTTACAGCAGAACAAATTGTCGATCGCCCCCTCAGCGAAACCCTGCAACCCATCGCCCCTGCGCCTTATCTCGATATCCTGCGACGAGCGCTCGAAACCCTCGTGCCGCAACGATTCAGCTATCCATTTTGCCACGCCGGACAATATTTGCTCTTCGATTTGACACTCACTCCGGCGATCGACTCAAACGGCAAAGCTGCAAAAGTCTTAGTTATGGGAAGGCTCCTGTCTGACAAACCCACAGACAGACGGCCAGATTCCCCAGAATTCATGCTCTATCGAGCTTTGCCATCCCCCTTGGACGCCCGCCCACAAATGCCGCTTCCAGCGAGCCGTATCCCCGGTCGATCGCTCCCTCCCTACTCGGAAATCGACCGTAAAATTATCTCCCAAATCGCTCAAAACCTGCATAAAACCCTTGATTTAGACACAATTTGGCAGCAAACTGTTAACAGCTTGGGTCAAGTTTTGAACGCGAGTCGCTGCATCATCTGTTCCTACAAAAAAGACAGCGAAAATCTCGAAATATCCCCCTTCCTTACCTCAGAAAATCAGCGAAATTTAACCGCCACAGCAGCCGAATTACAACAGTCAATAGCTCGCGATCCCTCGCTCCGGATTTCCCCCACTCAAATCGAAAATCTCCAATCAAAAACTTTTAAAGTAGTAGCTGAATACCGCCAAGAAGCTTACTCTTCTATGCTGGGATTAGAACTGCGCGCAGCCGAACAGCCAGGGTGGATTCAAACTTTAGCCACCTTAAAACCAGTAGCAGTCGATTACGCCTCCCCCGCCACGGATCCCTTCCACCGCCATTCCGTGCTCGTAGCAGCTACCTCCTATGAAGACCAACCCAATGCACTGATATGTTTGCACCGCTGTGGCAGTTCCCCGAAATGGAGTCCACTCGAACTCGAATTCGCCCGCGAGTTAGTCGCTCAAGTCGGCAGTGCGATCGCCCACGCTACACTTTACCAAGAATTAGAACAGGCCCGCGCCGAAGCCGTGGCTCTTTCCCAACTTAAAAGTCAATTTCTTGCTAATACTTCTCACGAACTCCGCACCCCCCTCAACGGCATCCTCGGCTTCTTAAAACTGCTTATGGACGGCATGGCAGATGACCCCGAAGAAGCGCACCAATTTATCGAAGAAGCTTACCGATCAGCAGTACATTTGTTCAATGTGATTAACGATATTTTGGATGTCGCTAAAATCGAAGCTGGCAAAATGGAGTTAGACCTCGCTCCCGTCAAACTCGGTGAACTGTTGCAACAAGTTGAGAACTTTACACGGGTTCAAGTCGAGCAAAAGCGATTGCAATTTCAAATCCAAAAACCCGCTGTGGAGGACGAGATTATTTTGTATGGCAACTACCAACGCCTGCTTCAAGTAATCTTGAACCTCACGGGCAATGCAATTAAATTTACCGGGGAAGGGGGAATTCGTATCAGTGCCGAGGTTATTAAGAAAAAGGTGACTGTTCACAACCAGCAGTTCCCCGGAATGGTAAAAATCCGAGTCGCTGATACTGGCATTGGCGTTTCTCTCGACAAGCAGGATAAATTATTTGAGTCGTTTTTTCAGGTGGATGGCGATCGTACCAGGCAATACGGCGGCACCGGTTTGGGGTTGGCTATTTCTCAAAAACTGGTAGAAGCAATGGGGGGTACAGTAAATTTTTACAGTATGGGAGAAGGACTCGGCTCGACGGTTACTTTTACTGTGCCGCTTTATCAAGAACCACTATTTAAAAATTAATCATCGGTAATTAATCATCAGTAATTGGTCATCGGGACGTTGAAGGAATCAGCAATCAGCAATCAGCAAAAATTAAGAAGCAAGAGGGAATCAGGAAGCCGAAAAAAAACTGCGAGAGCGGTTCTCAACTTTCGTGAGGTACTCCCTAGCTTTCTTACCAATTACCAATTACCAAACTTTACCGGACTCACTTACAAATTGCTATATTTCTGTATTCGTAAGTTCCGTTGCGTGAATAAAAGTCATCAATAATTGGTAATTATCCTATAAACACAGTTCGATCGCCCACCAGCGTATCAATTTTGACTTTTATCCGTCGCCCAGCTCCCTCCTTGGGAGTTTTGGACTCATATTGATCACCCACGCCACTTCCGATCCCCACCCAGAATTGGCATAAATCAAATCCGGGGGATACGGATAACAGCTCATCTTTAATCTGTCGGCTGGTAGCCCACACCTCCTAGTAAACCGCCACAAACCGCCAACTTGACAAGAACTTAATGCCTACTTTTAGCACTGATTCAGCTTTCCAATCCCCTACTGTAAAGGATTTTTAAGAAAACAGGACGCTCTCCCTTCTATTTGAAAATCATAAATATCTTGTAAAGACAGCGCAAATAGTTAGTAATGTTTGACGGTCTGTGGCAATATTTAAGTAGAATTACGTAATCCATAAGTCGGACAGTGGCAGGCTGGCAAATTCAGTAACTCCCAGCTCTGTTGCCGGAGTGGTAAACTTTTGCCAGTCTAGTAGAAAAAGGGTTGCTATGAATCAGCAAATATCAGCTCAATCGCAAAAGCTTTTACTCCAAATTGGCAGAAATATTCGTCGAACCTTGGACCTCAATACCATCTGGCAGCAAACAGTTAACAGTCTGGGAGAAACACTAGGCGTCAGCCGCTGTATCCTTTGTCCCTATGAAAGTTCTAGCCTGCAAGTCAAAGTAGCTGCTGAATACTGCCAAGAACCATTTTTACCGATGCTGGGAATGGAAATCTCGCTCACAGCAGCACCTCATTTCCTTCAAGCTCTAGCCACCCTCGAACCGGTGGTAGTAGAGTCCTTTGCAGCCAATGACCCTTTTGGGCCGCAGTCGCTGCTAGTGGTGGCTACCGCTTATCAAGAGCAACCTAACGGCATAATTAGCTTGCATCGGTGCGAGGGCCGATCGTCTGGGCAGGGTAATGGCGATCGACCTTGGACTCAATGCCAGATCGAATTCGCACAAGAACTGGCCGAGCAAGTAGGAAGTGCGATCGCCCTCGCTACCCTCTACCAAGAGCGCAGCAAGCGAGTACAAGGACTATCTCAGCTCAAAAAGCAATTTTTGTTGAAGGCGTCCCACGAGCTCCGCACTCCCCTAAATCACATCATCGGCTATCTACAACTAACCATAGACGATCAAGCTGACGACCCGATCGAGGAGAGAGATTTTATCCAAGAAGCTCACCGTTCGGCTATCCACCTTTCTCAGGTAATTTCCAATATCTTAGATTACATTGAGTTAAGTGAAGCTTGCCAGACTCACACAGAGTTAGCCACTTTCAGAACCCAGGAGAAATCTGGGCATCAGTAAACCTTCTAGTAGCGTATTTAACAAGTCTAATATTTACTCTGCCAACAAGTTTTCCGCCTGAAAAAGCTGACACTTTATCTATAAATTCCCTCAATCAATTCGGTAGCTGGTTAATCAATTCTTTTTAGGGAATTATCGTTTTACACAGTACAGCATAGCAACTACTACACCGAGCAGCCGGGTGTATTTATCATATTATGTCCGCTCAAACGACTCCCATGAAATAGGTTATTTTACCGAAAATGATATTGCAAGCATAAGATTGCACTTTCACACTTTTTATGCTCTTAACTTGTGCTTGCTCAGATTACCCATCGCCCTTTTTTTTCGGAGTTTTTGGAGGGCTGACATAGCGCGCCCAAAAAGGCTCCTCCATATCTTTCATCGCTGCTAGCTTTTGGCGCTCTTCCTCTATGCGCTTGCGTTCTGAAAGATCAGAAAATATGTTAATACTGCCGACAGTCTGGCCGCCCGCATCTCGCACCCGTGCGGCCCAAAGCCAAACATCGATCGAACTACCGTCTTTTTTCAACAAAGATATTTCCAAACCGTTTTGCGGTTTGCCATTAGACGCAGACTTTAGCAGCGCGTAAAAATCTTGCTTTTGGCCTTCAGGAATATTCGGTAAAGGTTTCCCTAAAACCTCAGCCGCACTCCAGCCAAAAAGTTGTTCGGCGGCGCGGTTCCAAACAACGGTATTGCCGTCATTGCTGGTACAGTTAATCGCCAACGGCGCCGATGCTATCTGGGCTTGCAAAACTTGGTTAACGAGTTGCAGTTTCAATTCTACTTGCTTGCGATCGGTAATTTCCTGACAAGCCCCCCACAAACGGACAATCCGTTCAGCAGTTTTGTCCCACACCACTTGCCAATAGTCCCGTACCCAGCGCACCTCGCCTTTTTGATTAATAATGCGATACTCATTAGCTCCAGTGCGGCTGAAAGTACAGCCTTCTAACTGTTTAATTAACATTTCCCTGTCGTCGGGATGAACGAGTTCGGAGTTCCACCAACCAAACGATTCTAATTCTTCAGTAACGATCCCGATGCAGCGCTCAAAAGCTTCTGTTACCCACTCGCAGGAGAACTTACCGTCTGGCAGTCCCTTAAAAGAATAGGCAAAATCCGAAGTAATTTGCGACATAACTCTGTAGTGGACTTCCGACTCTCTGACTGCGATTTCGGCTTGCTTTCGTTCTCCTATTTCCCGCGAATTAATTATAATTCCCTGCACGCTAGAATCGTAAACCAAACTGTTACCTATCGACTCCATGTAGACCCAATAACCGTCAGCGTGGCGTTTCCGATATTCGATCGCCCCCCCAATTCCGGGAGCTTCTAACAACTTACCAAAATACCCCTGCCAAGCCAGCAAATCGTCTGGATGAATTAACTCGCCGTGAAATTTGCCAATTCTTTCTTCTGGGTTGTAACCCAAAAGCCGTTGTAGGGCTCCGCTGTGGTATCGAACTCGCCCGTCGGAGCCGACAATGCTAATTAGATCGGGAGAATTACGCAGCATAGCTTGCAGTTTGGCTTCACTTTTAGTTAATGCTTGAGTGTCCCTGCGATGCTGGCTGATTTGTTTTTCCAACTCCTCCCGTAGTTGTCTAATTTGCCCTACTTGCTGGGCTACAGTGCGTTCCAAGAGGCGATTATTTTTTTCTATTTCAACCAGCTTTGCTGCGTTATTTGTCGCGCTTTCAAACATACGGCTGGCTGCCATTTCCTGTAAAGAATTTGATAAATCTTCCAAGGTTTTTGTGAAAATCGCCTGTTGGGGGTGTGGCAATTTTCTAGCTTGTTCCTGCAATGTCTCTAAGTGTTTGTAGACAGTTTCTAGCATTTTATTAAGGGGGGAATCTAATAGTTGCCTGCGGGTGCAACCCCTAAAAAGCGGACACAAGTTTTTTCAACATAACCCATAACTAAGACTGGTGTCTGGCGATCGACCCATAGCGCTCTCAATAACCAGGCATTTTGTGACTTTATTTTCAAATCATAGCAACCGTTAGAGAAAGTAAATTCTTGTTGCGCCCTAATTGCCAGCCCAGCAGCACCCCCAAGAAGTGCTCGCCAGGAGTGCGGGTAACTCCCCTACCCAGTGAATGTGGGGCTTCTCGCGGTTAAGCTAAACTAGATGGGTGTCAAGAGAAAGAGGGATTTATGACAGAGCAAGCCAACGCTCGCGATTTGTTTCGCGCTGCTTACGAACACCGCTATACCTGGGATGCCAATTTTCCCGGTTACAGTGCCGATATTGAACTCAAACAGGGCGACGAAGTATATACGGGTCATGTTTCCATCAAACCCGACATGAGCGTGGAAGTCAGCGGCATTGAAGATGAGGAAGTGCAGCAAAGCGTTTACACCCAAATGCGCGATATTGTCACCCACCGCAAGCGCTCGACATTTGAAAAATCTCACGGCAAAAATAGCTTCACCCTGGGCGAGAAGGACAGCACCGACGCTGTGGACATCTTGGTGCAAGGCGACTCAATGGGATCGAATTATAAAATCCGAGGTCTCTCAATTTGTCAAGTCAGCCGGGTGATGGGCCGCATGGCTTTCGTAATTGACACGCACAAAAGCTTAGAGACACCCGAAGGTTCTTTGGCCAGCCACTACGATGCCGTTTTCCGCAACCCTCAAACAGACGAAATCATCAAAGAACTCGAATTTGAAGATACCTTTGAGAAGATAGGCGACTATTATGTCATGACCAAGCAAGTAGTTCGAGCCAAAGAAAAAGGTCAACTGACAACAACCGAGTTCAACTACTCCAACGTCAAACTGCTAGAACCAGCAGTAGTGTAGCGCGATCAAAAACCCGATTTCTTAAATAAAACGGGTTTTTTTGGTTAACGTATCAGAATCAACTTGATTTGGCGGCAAGTAACGCTACGATCGAACGAGAGAGCTAATTGGGATCGAGCATCAGCGTGACAGAAACCGGGTTTCCTGCCGCGGGCTCACCTGAGTGCCTAAGTATTTTATCAAAAAACCCGGTTTCTTAAATCCCGCGCGGGTTGAGAATGCTGTCCTTGAGTCAAATCGAACTTTCATCAACTGCAATAAATCATCACAGAGGCGAAATATGACACTAGCACTAACCAGAGATAACGTCGAAACAGTTCTCGATGAAATGCGCCCCTACCTGATATCCGATGGCGGCAACGTCGAACTCGTAGAAATTGACGGCCCAGTGGTACACCTGAGACTGCAAGGAGCTTGTGGCTCTTGCCCGAGTTCCACAATGACTCTGAGAATGGGCATTGAACGTCGCCTGCGCGAGGCTATCCCAGAAATTGCCGAAGTCGAACAGGTAATGTAATTAGTCAGTTGGCAATTGGCAGTTGGCAGTTGACAGTTGACTGTTGACTGTTGACTGTTACCAATTACCAGTTGACAGTTGACAGTTGACTGTTACCAATTACCAAATTTAATTGCCAATTACCAATTACCAAGTTTAATTACCAATTACCAAATTTAATTACCAATTACTAAATTCAATGTCTCATCCCCTTTACGTAGCCTTCATTTGGCACCAACACCAACCCCTCTACAAATCCCGAGTATCAGCTAGCACAGGAGCATCCGAGTACCGATTGCCCTGGGTGCGCTTGCACGGAGTCAAAGACTACTTGGATTTAGTCCTACTTCTGGCAAAATATCCCAAGCTGCATCAAACTGTAAACCTGGTTCCTTCCTTGATTTTGCAGATAGAAGACTGCATTGCAGACAAAGCATTAGACCCTTATTTGGCGGTGACATTAAAGCCAACAGAAACTTTAAACATCCACGAACAAGAGTTTATTTTAGAACACTTCTTTGACGCCAATTACCACACCCTGATTCAGCCCCACCCTCGCTACGCTCAACTCTACACTCAGCGGCAGGAAAAAGGCATTCAGTGGTGTTTGGCAAACTGGAAGTTGCAGGATTTTAGCGACTTGCTGGCGTGGCATAATTTAGCTTGGATTGACCCCCTGTTTTGGGACGACCCCCAGATTGCAGGGTGGCTGAAACAAGGACAAAATTTTAGTTTGGTAGACAGAAAAAACATCTACTCCAAACAAAAAGAAATCCTTGCCAGAATCATTCCCCAGCACCGTAAAATGCAAGTTGAGGGACAGTTGGAAGTCTCTACCACCCCCTACACGCACCCGATTTTACCGCTGCTTGCTGACACTAATGGCGGCCGCATAGCTATTCCCAACATGACGCTGCCACAACACAGGTTTCAGTGGGAAGAGGATATTCCGCGACACTTGAGAAAATCCTGGGAAATGTATCAAGACCGGTTTGATTGCCAACCGCGCGGTTTGTGGCCGTCGGAACAAGCCGTCAGCCCGGAAATTTTGCCCTATATTGCTAAACAAGGCTTTAAATGGATAGTCTCGGATGAAGCAGTATTGGGATCGACAATTAAACACTTTTTCAACCGCGACGCGGCGGGGAATGTCTACGAACCAGAATTGTTATATCGCCCTTACCGTTTAGAAACTCCTGACGGCGATTTGGCCATAGTATTTAGAGACCACAGATTGTCCGACTTGATCGGGTTTACCTACGGTTCGATGGAACCGGAAAAAGCAGCATCAGATTTAGTGGGACACTTAGAAGCGATCGGCAGAACTCTCAAACACCGACAATCCGGCGGCCAAACAGCTTTAGAAAATCCCTGGTTAGTTACGATCGCCCTGGACGGCGAAAATTGCTGGGAATTCTATCCCCAAGACGGTCAACCGTTCTTAGAATCCCTCTATCAAACTCTCAGCGACAATCCAGATATCAAATTAGTCACAGTCTCGGAATTTCTCGACCAATTCCCAGCAACCGAAACAATACCCGCCGCCCAACTGCACACCGGTTCCTGGGTAGACGGTTCCCTCACAACTTGGATCGGCGATCCCGCGAAAAATCGTGCTTGGGACATATTAGGGCCCGCGAGACAAATGCTGGCAAACCATCCAGAAGCCACAGAAGAAACCAATCCAGAAGCTTGGGAAGCGCTTTATGCGGCCGAAGGTTCCGACTGGTTCTGGTGGTTTGGCGAAGGCCACACGTCGAACCAAGATGCCATGTTCGACCAGCTATTCCGCGAACACGTAGCGGCAATTTACGAAGCTCTCGGCGAGCCCGTACCCCCGGAAGTGCGGCGGCAAGTAGAGGCGCACGAGGTTCAAGGCGACCACCTGCCGATGAGCTTTATTCACCCGGTGATTGACGGTATCGGCAACGAACAGGATTGGGACAAAGCCGGTCGGATTGAAGTTGGGGGAGCAAGGGGTACGATGCACCGGAGTTCGGCAATTCAGCGGCTTTGGTACGGGGTTGACCACTTGAATTTTTACATTCGCGCCGACTTTAAGGCAGGGGTGCGGCCGGGAATTGATTGCCCTCCAGAGTTAAATCTGTTCTGGTTTTATCCCGATCGCACGATGAACAACAGTCTGATTCCGCTGTCTGGTTTACCTGACGAAGCACCGCTAAACTACCGATTCCACCATCAGTTAGAAATTAATTTGCTGACGAAATCGATTTGGTTTCAGGAAGCAGGAGAGGGCGATGAGTGGCATCCCCGCATCAGCCGGGCCCAAGTGGGACTGGATAAATGTTTGGAGGTAGCAGTGCCCTGGGCTGATTTGCAGATTATGCCCGACTGGTCGCTGCGACTGATTGCGGTTTTATCGGAAGGGGAGCGTTACTCTACCTGTATGCCGGAAGATGCTTTGATTCCGATAGGGATGCCGTAAAAAGTCATTAGTCATTAGTCATTAGTCATTAGTCTGTAGGGGCGGGTTTAACAAACAAAATAGAACAGCCAACCCAAATACATATAAACCCGCCCCCAACTGAATTAGTCAACAGTAATTAGTCATTTTTTGAACGAACAAACAATTAAACAATTATCACTTTTTATTGAATTGGGTCTTCAACTCTGGCTGTCTAATGCCTTGATACTTTCGATCGAGTCCGGTCGATATAGGGCTATAAAATTTGTTGGTAGTGAGGAATTCAGTCCTCTTGTTTATGAGGACTGAATTCCTCACTACCAGCCGCAGAATGGTTAATTTACCGGACATCATATCATTAGTCATGGGGAAATTAACAAACTAATGAGCCGTCTTTTATTATTGGTCGATCGCCACCAACAACTTAATTTGCCGATCGCACACCTCAACACCGAGCATGAGGTGATCGCACTCGATCGCGCTTTAGATCCCAATTCCGAATTTCCCATTCCCCAAATCGCTTTTGACTTGTGCATTCTCGATGAGGCAAATTTCGAGCGCATCGGGTCGCTGGTAGCAAAATTAAAAGCAGCCGCCGAGCCGATATTTTTACCATTCTTGCTACTTAGCAAATCCCAAACACCTGTTCTTTCTGAGCAATTTTCGCTGCCGGCCAAACAACTCGATCGCAGAATTGACGATTTGATAGCAACCCCCCTCGATGCCGCCCAACTGCACTTGCGGGTAGAAAATTTGTTGGCCCGCAGGCGGCTGTCGCTAGAACTCCACAGACTTCAGGAAGTAATTAAAGAAAGAACTTTTACAGAAAGTTTGTTAAAGGACTCGCTGCAAACGGCAAACGAAAACCTGCAACGGGAAATCGCCAAGCGGGCCGAGGTAGAAACTGCACTGCGAGAAAACTCCTATCTTGACTCGCTGATCAATGCCATGCCAGATATTGTCTGCTTCAAAGATGGCGAGGGCAGGTGGCAGGAGGCAAATCGAGCGATATTGGAAGTGTTCGAGCTAGAAAAGATAGACTACCGCGGCCTCAAAGATTCTCAGCTAGGAGAACTCAGCAGTTTTTACCGCGAGGCGCTAGAGGGGTGCGAGGTGAGCGATCAAGAAGCGTGGGAAAAAGGTGAGCTTTCTAGGGGAGAAGAAGTGATTCCCCGCTCAAACGGTACTGTGAAAATCTACGATGTGATTAAAGTACCTGTATTTCACCCCGACGGCAGACGCAAAAGTATAGTGATTTTGGGCCGCGACATTACCCAACACAAGCAAGCACAAGATGAACTCGTGCGCTTGGCGTCGATTGTCGAGTCTTCCGACGACGGCATCGTCGGCAAAACCCTCACCGGGACAATTCTGAGCTGGAACGGAGGAGCCGAGAAGATTTACGGCTACTGTGCGGCAGAAATCAAGGGGCAGTCGATCGAGATTTTAGCCATACCCGAACGCCCCAAGGAAATGCCCCAAATTCTGGAAAATATTAGGGCTGGAGCCAGCATCGACCATTACGAAACCGTGCACTTGCGGAAAGACGGCCAACAGATAGATGTGTCCCTGACTATTTCTCCGATTAAAGACGCCACAGGAGCGTTAACGGGCGTTTCCACAATCGCTCGCGACATCAGCGACAGCAAGCGAGTCGAAAAAGCCTTTGAACAACTCCGCCACCAAACAGAAATGATTTTGTTCTCCGCAGGAGAAGGAATTTGCGGGTTAAACAAAGAGGGAAAAGTAACTTTTGTCAATCCTGCGGCGGTGAGAATGGCTGGGTGCGAATCGAAGCAATTGATTGATCGACCGCTCTATGAAAGCTTACACCGTTCACAGGAAGCATGCTCAAAGGCGATCAAGCAACTGTCATCTGCAACACACATCAATTCAGGCTCTGAACTTGTCCAACACTGCGCCGCACCGCAGGCGGGCAAACTGCTGCCGTCTCGGGTAAGTTCTCAAATTTTAGCCACCCTGGAAGACGGAGAGGCGCGGCGCGTCACCGATGAGATTTTTTGGCGGCGAGACGGCAGCAGTTTTCCGGTTGAGTACGTTGTCGCTCCGATGCGAGAAGAAGGCGAAATTATTGGAGCTGTAGTGACTTTTAAGGATATCACCGATCGGCTTGCCGTCGAGCGCATGAAAGATGAATTCATCTCTGTTGTCAGCCACGAACTGCGGACGCCCATGACCTCGATTCACGGCGCCCTCGGCCTCCTCAACAGCGGTCTGCTTGACGCTTACCCCGTGAAAGCCAAGCGGATGCTGGAGATTGCTGTCACTAATACTGACCGCTTGGTGCGGTTGGTCAACGACATCCTGGATTTAGAGCGGATGGAGTCGAGTTACAACACTGCCATCAAACAAACTTGCAATGTGGCTGAGCTGATGTTGCAGGCGGCTGACGAGATGCAGGGAATGGCTCAGCAGGCGGGGGTTACTCTGTCGGTGAGACCTGTGGGGGCGCAATTGCAAGCTGTTCCCGATCGGCTAATTCAAGCCTTGACAAATTTGCTCAGCAATGCTATTAAATTTTCTCCCTCCGGGGCTACGGTTTGGCTGAGCGGGGAGTTGACCCACAATCGGGATTTGACAGAAAAAGCTGGGTTGAAGTCGGTGTCGTCTCCGTCTTTGTTGTCTCCTGAGCCTGCCGCCGCCCATCCGCACTTGCCAGGGACGAGCTCGTCGTACATCGTGATTGCTGTGAAAGACCAAGGACGGGGTATTCCGGCCGACAAGCTGGAGATGGTCTTTGAACGCTTTCAACAGGTTGATGCTTCTGATTCTCGCCAGAAGGGAGGTACTGGTTTGGGGCTGGCTATTTGTCGCAGTATCGTGCAGCAGCACGGGGGCCGGATGTGGGTGGAGAGCGTTTTGGGGGAGGGCAGCACTTTTTTCTTAAGTCTGCCACTTCTAAGGGAGGGGCTTGCAACTGAAAGTTAATTTCTCCCCTGGTGTACCCAAAGTTACTGATTTTGTGCAGATTGTTCGTGAGAGTCATGGACAAACAATCTCAGCCTTTTGGACCAATCGGGGAGTGCGAGCAAAAATCGCGATTTGAGGTCGAAAAGCGGCTTTTTTTGGGGGGGAGATTTTACAGCAACCGCGCCCGACGGTTAGGATATTCTTAATTGTTGAAACCCAGGCGGTCGATGGCAACGGAGGTCTTCTTTCTTCCTTCTTTTTACCTGCTCAGGTTCGCCGAAGGGTCTTCAACATCTACTATACAGTTTGGAAAATTTACTGTAAAGTCCGATCAGGTAAGATAATTTGCTTTACAAAATATTCACATTTCGCCTCTAGTCTGTGATCAGTTCTCATTCATAAAAAAATGTTAATTTTGACTGCCAAGCGCATCTTGGTTATTGACGATGCGGAAGATATTCGGGAAGTGGCTCAAGTCAGTCTTGAGGTGGTGGGGGGCTGGGAAGTCCTGACAGCGAGTTCGGGCCGCGAGGGTGTTGCTAAGGCTCTTGCCGAACAGCCTGATGCTATTCTGTTGGACGTGATGATGCCTGACCAAGACGGGCCTACTACTTTTCTACAGTTACAAGCTAATAATGCTACGCAGCACATTCCGGTAATTTTATTGACAGCTAAGGCTCTGGCTGGGGACAGGCGGATGTTCGCGGATTTGGGGGTGGTGAGCGTGATTGCTAAGCCTTTTGAACCGATGTTTTTGGCGGCTCAGGTCGCTGAGGCTTTGGGCTGGGAGCAAGAATAGATCGATCGCCCGCATTGAATTGTGCAGCTTTTCAAGCAGTAGTTTTGCAGGCAAAGAGAGTTAAAAAAACTTGCTTTCTTTGGTATTGTGCCTCAGCTAGAATCCGGTCGATCGCTCGGCATATCTGTAGGGACTTAGGGGCTGTGCCTTTTGTCCTGTCAGCTTAAGACTAAAAACCGCAGTCGGGCAGAGGCGTTTCAACCCTGCCGCTCTTTGAGGTGAAATTGACACAAATAGGTGATGCCTAAGTCCCTATTTCTAGTGCGTTCATTTAACCGGATTCGGCCTCAGCCATGATCTCAGTATTCCTACTGATTTATCGGGAAAATATAAGCTGGCAGGATTATTTTACTTTTTGTAACAACTCACTCGTCTTCATAAGTTCTTCAGGTTTTAGTTTTAAGTTTAAGCACATGGTCAGGGATCGTTCCTGACTGTTGGCAGACACATTGGGAGAAGACGACTATGCCCTCAGCTTACATTTTGCTACTAATAGTTTCTCTGGCAGCAGTCTGGATTTACTGGCAAACCTCTCAAGATATTTTTGTTCTTGTGGCTTGGGCGGGACTGGGTTGTTTTATTTGGGGTTTCTCTTGGGCTCCTTGGATCGTTCAGCTTCTGATTGTGGTGTTGCTGTTGGGCCTCCAAAAGTGCTACTTGCGAGACGCTCAAAGTTGTGAGTGAAAGAGATTTTTTATTGTTGTGTCTGGAGTGGAGATGCACCGGCACTCGTCAATCTTTGTAATGATTCGGTTATCGCTGCATATCTTAAAAAAGGTTTAAAATATCATGAATAGTTGCCCTTGTTGCTCCTCTAAATTGCTCCGCCACGCTCGCCACAATCGCGTTTATTGGTTCTGCTCGCACTGCTGGCAGGAAATGCCGGATCTGTCGGAGATGATTTTAGGTAACAGTGCGGGAACTCACAAACGAGACGGTTTGGTAAAGCTTCCTGCTTTGACTCCTAAATTGAGAATGTTGGATGCGGCAGGAAGGGCTTAGTTTGCTGGAGTTAGTCTCGTTAGTCTCGCGATAAATATGGAGACGGAAAAGATTTTTGATTGGGCCATCTGTTGGATTTTTTGATAGAAAATGCAAAAGCCCCCTTCCGTGTGAAGTGAAGGGGACTTATTAGCGGGGGGGCTTTTGCACTTGTGAAGGGGTCGATCGCCCGACAGAATTTCAGCTATTGTATGCAGTTAAGCTGATTACATCAAACCGATTTGAGAGAGAATGCCTTGACCGGTGAGGAATTCGGTAGCTAGGCCGATAACGAAGCCCAACATTGCCAAACGACCGTTCCAGGTTTCAGCAAACTCAGTGAAGCCAACTTTTGCGTCTTTGTTTTCCATGACCAGAAACCTCGTTTAATTTCAACCTTATGTAACTAAACTTAACATAGCAGTACAAAGTTTGCAACATATTTTTACATTTACTGTTCAAATGCCGGAGATAAGCGGGATGGGCCTGCAGGGAGAGGCGCTCGCAGGGAGATCAGGAGAGGGTTTTTATTGGGGGACGGGCGATCGGTGTCAGGTTGGCCAAAACCTTGGTGAGATGTCTAAGGATGTAAAAAAATTATTTTGAGTTAATACTTGACATCCAATAATTAGAACGGTAGCCTAAAAGCACAGCTAACACTAAATATCGCATTCAAAATCAAGGAATGTTGATTGAGTCGTCTTAGCGACAGGGATTATATAGCAATCCTAAGTCATTTATGAACGTGGTTCAGGCTTCTAGCCTAGACGGGCTCTCCGGCCCATCCCACAACTCATTTAGGATGGCTATAGAACTGGGGCAAGTTTCTAGCGCCCCGTTGAGGAGAAAGTACGTCTCATGTCGTTTTAACAAGTTGATACCAGCTTGAGAAAATCAAAACATTATTGAGTTCAATTTCTTTTCAACGGGGTGCTACTAAGCTCGTTCCAGTTCAGTAAATCCTGTAGCTAAGACGCTAATCAAATCCCTACAAAATCACACTATTTTGTAGTAAGAGATTGTCCTGTGCCGAGATGTTCATTTTTGAGCCAACCCACAGACAACGTTCCATTAATCCTAGATGCGCGATATGTCGAGGCTGTCCAGTCAACCTCTTTGTAGGACATAATCAAATGACGGACAATCATCGAACCTCAAACCCATCAACCGACCAACAGCAAGCTTTAGTTTCCATTTATTGGGATTATCAGAACATCCCAAATGCAAAGCAAGCTAATAACTTATTGCTCTTTGCGAATTCATTGGGATATGTAGTTAACAGAAAGGTTTACGACAATTGGCAACAGGGAAATAAGGATTCTCAAAAAAGAACCTTCGTTAATCTGGGTTTTGAGTGTGTTAATGTACCCCACTCTATCAAAAATGCTGCTGACTTTAGTCTTTCTATCGACTGTTATGGAGAAGCAACAAGTAGTTTGTATCCACACCTATTTATCGTTCTGTCTGGAGACGGGTATTGCGAAATCTTGATTCCTAAGCTACAAAACAAGGGTAAAAAGGTGATAATTTTGGCTCGACAAGGTAATGAAAGGAAAAGTCTGAAAAAGCTGGCGGATAAATTCTACTTTGTGGATGAATTACTGAATTCGATCTAGGCATACAAACGAGTAGCCTATAAAATTCCTCGATATTCACCCCCGCCGCCGATAGCAAAAATCCCGTTTATTTGATAAACTAGATTCTCCAAACCTACCGCTATCTGCGGCTATTTCATGTCCACCTAATAACACCCAACTCCAAAAACAATAACCATTACAAAACTCCCATGCAATTAACTAACCCAACAAAAGAAATACAAATGACCCTTCCCGAATTCAACAATGAAAAACTGCTGCGCCAAGCACTAACCCATCGTTCCTACGTCAACGAAAACCCCACATTCCACGAAGAAGACAACGAACGCTTAGAATTTCTCGGCGATGCTTTGCTGACTTTTCTCAGCGGCGAATACCTCTATCAGCGTCATCCAGAAATGGGAGAAGACCAACTGACTCGCCGACGTTCTGCATTAGTAGATGAAAAACAATTAGCCAGATTTGCTACTGAAATAGGTTTAGACTTAAAAATGCGGCTCGGAAAAGGAGCTTATCGAGAAGGGGGGATTACTAATCCAAATTTGCTAAGCAGCACTTTTGAAGCATTTATTGGCGCTTACTATCTCGATACGCAAGATATGGACAAAGTTAGCCACTTTGTATGGCAAATGTTTGATTCGGTTCCCGAAAATGTGGTGGAAACTCGATCGACTGTAGACTCGAAAAATCGCTTTCAGGAATGGGTACAAGCCAACGGTGACACCACTCCGCCCAAATACGTGACAGTCCAAGCAGGAGGCACACCCCACAAGCCGGAATTTCTCGCTAAAGTTTATGTTGCAGAGAAACTCTATGGAGAAGGTAAAGGCAAAAGCAAAAAAGATGCTGAGAAAAATGCGGCTGAAGATGCGCTAGCAAAGCTGAAAAAACGCGGACTGATCTAAACTTGAAAACATTGGTAAAAACTACTAGCTTTTTTGTGGGATTCCGGCGTTGGCGTTAGCGAAGCGATCCGAAGGAAAGCCCTCGAAGACGATCGCCCGAATTGATGGCAAGAGCGCACAATGGGCTATAATCAGGGATTGCGCTAGTGTTACCGCCGTCGATTAAGGGTTGTAATGGCAGAAATTCGTTGACGAGTAGCCGAGTGTCGATCGTAATTTTGGGAAATATCAGAGCAATTCATGTCTACTCAAAACCCGACTACCCTAACTGTTGAAGAAGCACAGCAAATCCTCAAAGATTTTACTTGTCTGGATATGCAATGTGTAGCATCGCCGCTGGAAAAACAGGCGCTGCGTCAAGCGATTTTGCTGGTAGCAAGTTTGTCGGATTATCAAATGTTGGGAGTGTGCGCTTCTTCGACGGATGAGGGGTTTTTAGCTTTAGAAGCTTATTTGAAAGCTTTGGGATATCAAGCTGTTTTAGATCCCAATGCTGTCTCGACCTTTGCTGGTTCGGTTTATATTAAGTTCAATACTTTGAAGGGGTCGTATTATGTTGACGGCTATCCCGGAACTTACCGGGGCGTTTTGATTTCGTGTCAATCTTCCTCCGAAGGTGGAGTTAGTGGCACTTACGGTCATTTACCTCTCGATTTATTTGTTGATTAATTTGTCAGTAGTCAGTAGTCAGTCGATCGATTAAATTGAATCAAAAACCGACTGGGGACTAAGCTTTAGGGTGCGTCAGCCGATCGCCCTTCGATTTAGTTGAATCAAACACCGACTGACGCACCTTACTAAAATTAACCCTTGCCAACGATCAATTCTGCCTCTGGTTCCGGTGCGGTTTCTTCGGGCGGCAGTCCCAAAATATCGCTGTACAAGTTGACGTATTTCCGGGCCGAAATATCCCAGCTAAAATCTTCTCTCATCCCGCGCTGTTGCAGTTCTCTCCACTTATCTTTGTAGCGGAAACCTTCCCAAGTTCTGATCATGCAGGTGAACAAGTCCAGGGGTTCGTAGCGATCGAAACAGTAACCTGTACCGGTATTGTCGATCGGGTTGTTGTGGGAAACGGTATCGACTAAACCGCCGGTGCGGCGAACCATTGGCACGCACCCGTAGCGGAGGGCGAGCATTTGGCTAATGCCGCAGGGTTCGAAACGGCTGGGCATCAGGAAGCTGTCGCAGCCTGCGTAAACGCGCCGGGAGAGGGCTTCGTTGTAAAGTAGTTGGGTGGACATCCGACCGGGATAGCGGGCTGTCATTTGCCAGAGTTGGGTTTCGTAGTAGCGATCGCCCGTTCCGAGTACAATAAATTGAGCGTCGGTATAGGCCATGAACAGATCAAGCATTTGAATTATCAAATCTAATCCCTTCTGTTCTACCAGCCGCGTCACCATGCCGATCAAAAAGGCATTTTTATTCACTTCCAAGCCGACTTCTTCTTGCAGCGCAATTTTATTAGCGGGGCGCTTTTCAATAGTATCAACACTAAATTGTTGATGGAGGTACTTGTCTGTGGCGGGGTTGTAAGATTCTGTATCAATTCCGTTCAAAATGCCCGATACTTTGCCACCGATGTAAGACAGCAAACCTTCCAAAGTTTCCCCATAAGCTGGGGTTTTGATTTGCTCGGCGTAAGTTGGTGAAACTGTATTTACTCGATCGGCAAACTGTACTGCGGCAGCCATTGTATTGTGACCTTGCATATACCAAGGACACCAAGTCATTTGCTCCAAACGCCAGCGCCACGGCCCTTGATAAGCTAAATTGTGAATAGTAAAAACTGTGCTGATATCCGGGTCTTGGCTCATCCAAACAGGTATCATCCCCGTATGCCAGTCGTGACAGTGGATAATTTGGGGCTTCCAATGATTCCAGGCAAATTCAGCCGCAGCATTGGCAAAGAAAGTGAACCTCCAATCTTCATCTAAACCGCCGTAAACGCGGCGCGGTAAGAAAGATGGATGTTGCATTAAGTATAAAGGTACATCGGTTCCCGGCAAAACAGTTTCAAACACCGAGAAGCTTTGGAACATGGCAGCCCCATCCCAAACAGGTTTTTTGGGAACGTCCATTTTGTCCGGGATAAAACCGTAGTAGGGCATGAAGATGCGGACATCGTGTCCCATGCGTCGCAGAAATTTAGGCAAAGCGCCGACGACATCGCCCATACCGCCGACTTTGGCGAGAGGTGCTGCTTCGGCGGATACAAATAAAATACGCATTATTTTTTTGTGTTCCTTGAGATGGTTAGTCTAGATTAAGTTTAAAGGGCGAGCGACACAATATTAACGCGCCGTCCAAAAACAAGTATAAATCTGAGTTGCTATAGCGATCACAGTTTACTCAAGAATGCGATCGCCCTTTTTCCATCCGCGTCGCTGTGCGGTGAAAAAAAGAGCGATCCTCTTCTGCAAGCTTCGCCAACGCCCGGACTACCCTCCCGCGACAATTTTCACGCTCTAATCAAATTTAGCAGTCACTTTCTGAGTGACGGTAAACATCAAAAATTGCATGAAGTTTGCTCATCTTTACGCATTAGTAAAACTGCCCGCCAAGCTATCAGTATGTAATTAAGGAAATAGCGATCGCCTTTTTTATCCCCTCTCATAAAAAGAGCGATCCTCTTCTGCAAGCTTCCCCAACGCCCGAATCACATATTACGGACAACTCCTGACTAATTCTGAGAATCCTCCTCAAAAGTCTCCTCAAATCCCGCTAGAAAATCATCCAAAGCTTCAGAGGCGATCGCCAAATTAATATTATCAGCATCTTCCCATCCCCACGTATTCACCCCAACCACTTGACCGGCCATATTAATCAGTGGCCCGCCGGAATTGCCCGGATTAATAGCCGCATCAGTTTGCAACACCTTTACCTCACCCACATCATCTTCGTCGTCATCGCCTTCTTCATATTCCTCGGGTTCGCGAATTGCACTCACAATACCTTGAGTTACAGTTGAAGCAAACTGCCCCAAAGGATTGCCCACAGCAATAACTCTATCTCCCACTTTCACATCAAAAGACAACTCTAGGGGAGGATATTCTTGGGGAGAGTCCACTTGTTCCCCTGTGTTCGGGTCGAAGGTAAAATCGCTAATTAAGAGTAATGCTAAATCTTCTTCGGCATTACCAGTAAACACCACCTCTGCCAATCTCAATTTTCCGTCGTTAGTTTCGACTAAAACCTGTTCAATTTCATCTTCTTCATAGAAGTAATCTTGATCGGCAATATCTTCTACAACGTGATAGTTCGTGACAATTATATCTGGCGATACAAAGAACCCGCTCCCAGAAGAAATCTCTTCTTCTGTATCCCAATCCATGACGTAAATTGAAACTACGGACGGCAAGACTTGCTCGACTACATCCGAAAAATTTCCTGCTTGAGTTTTAAACTCTTTCAATTGCTTTTGCAAAGCTTGTTGGTCTGCTTGCATTTTGCTATAGAGTTGCTGAACCTTTTTCAATTCCAGCTTTAATTGAGTTTCTCTAGCGCTCATATTTGGCCTTTACCTGAAATAAATTGCTGATTAATTTTGGATGTTTGATTGTAGATTTTGGATGGGGTTAAGAATTATAGGACTTACGAAAAAAACCGGTTTTTACCATAAATCTTGGGCTATACAGCGAGACTTACATCAGAAA
The DNA here is from genome assembly GCF_036702135.1 of Microcoleus sp. LAD1_D3. NCBI lineage: Bacteria > Bacillati > Cyanobacteriota > Cyanophyceae > Oscillatoriales > Microcoleaceae > Microcoleus > Microcoleus sp. LAD1_D3. Next base: position 42,281 of record NZ_JAUBSB010000035.1, read on the forward strand.
CCGGGTTGCTCAACACTCGTGCGGAGCGTCCTAAATTAGTCCGATATTTTTGAAATCTATCGAGCCAGTCCTATCTAAAATTTCCATCAAAAATCTACAATCAGAATGCTACTCTACCTGTGAAAGCAAAAGCGAACCGCCAGTTATTTTTATTTTACAAAAGGCGATATCTCTAGATTAGTCTAAAAGCCGTGACAAATAGATGCCGATCGCTTTTAGGAACCGCGCTGAACTTGGACAAATATTTCCTCCAAAATTTCACTAGCTCCCTGTTGGCGCAAGCGGTGAGCGAGGTCAATTCCGATCATTTCTGCAGTCTCGGCGGCACCGGAAACAGTATCTTTAACGAACCGCTTGCCGTCGAGACTCGATACCATTCCAGTTAAGGTTAATTGACCGTTTTCTATTTTGGTATTGACGCCGATCGGCACTTGACAGCCACCTTCTAATTCCCGCAGAAATGCGCGTTCAGCATAACATCTTTGGGCGGTTTCCGAGTGTTCGAGAGCTTTAATCACTGCCATAATTTCTGTGTCTCCGGCGCGGCATTCGATGCCCAAAGCACCTTGTCCGACGGCGTGAAGGGAGATTTCAGCAGGGATAATTTGGTGGATGCGATCGCCCATTCCCAATCTTTCGAGGCCGGCAACTGCTAAAATAATCGCGTCGTAACCGCCCTCATCTAATTTAGCGAGTCGAGTATTGAGATTGCCGCGAATATCTTTAAATTCAAAATGAGGGAAATGATGCCGCAGTTGAGCTAGCCGGCGCAGGGAAGAAGTGCCGATTACTGCACCTTCTGGGAGGGTGTCAAGTTGCTTGTCTTTGTGCTTGGAGTGAACTACCAGGGCGTCAGCGGGATTTTCCCGTTCGGTGACGCATCCTAAAATTAAACCTTCGGGCAAATTGGTAGGCAAATCTTTGAGGGAATGAACGGCAAAGTCCGTTTCATTGTTAATCATCCCCGTTTCTAATTCTTTGGTGAAAAGTCCTTTATCGCCAATTTTAGCGAGGGCGACATCAAGAATTATGTCCCCTTGGGTGGACATGGTGTGGACTTCAAAAGTGTGTTCCGGGAAGTGTTTCTGTAGCTGTTCTTGCACCCAGTGGGTTTGCACGAGAGCAAGTTGGCTTTTGCGGGAACCGATGCGAACGGTTCGGGAAGGGGCAGATGTGGTTGGGGACATAAGATCGATCGGAGGATAGCTTGAAATCAGCCAATATATTCACCTGATCTAGCGTACCGCAGGTGGGGACTTTAATTGCTGGTTGGGATAATTCGGGCGATAAAATAGAAATACCAGGTTTTGAGCGCCAGTAGCACTGAGTCTTGATGATGTTTCCCATCCAGCGTTGGGCGTCGCTTGCAGTCCAGGCGATCGACATTCCGAAGCAAAGGCTGCTGGCGATGTACGATTCACCTAGCTGAGAGCCGGATGAACCTGGTTGACATGAGGAGTTAGCTTAGCTGCAGCGAGAAAGAATTAGCTCAAAAGTTGCCAGATTTGGAGAGAAAAATGTAGTTGCGAGGGGAAAAGGGCGATCGTAATTGCGATCGTACTTATAAAGCCACCAAATAGCTTAGCATCAAAAGTGAATTTGTCAAATTACTAAAATCCTAAAACTATGAAAAGTGCTCTTGAGGTAGCTCGTTACTTTTTATCTCGTGTCGATCGAGAAGCAGGCGATACCATTTCTCCTCTGAAACTGCAAAAGCTCGTGTATTATGCACAAGCTTGGAGTTTAGTCTTTAGAAGCCTGCCGCTATTTGATCAAGAGATTGAAGCTTGGGTTTCCGGCCCAGTTGTCCGCGATGTTTGGAATGAATACAAAGATTACAAATACAAGGATATTCCCGCTCCCCATTATTTTGAAAAAGAATTTGAGGAAGATGAACTCGAAGTCCTCGAAGAAGTTTGGAATGCTTATGGAGAATTAAGTGCTAAACATTTGGTCGAGTTAACGCACTCAGAGATGCCTTGGTTAAACGCCCGCAAGGGATTAGAACCTGCTGAAAAATCAACTAAAATCATCTCCCACGAGGATATGAAATCCTGCTATGCACCTTTTGTGGAGGCGTAAGTGGGGAAAAAAAGTCAAATACCAAAGCCATCTCAAAAAAAGCAACAAGGTAGAATTCCAGAGCAAGCAACTCAGTTAAATCGACCAAGCAATACAGATGATGAGCATCCTAGCTTCAGATTTACCTATGCAGATAAAAATCGTTGGGTTTTATCTAACTGGACATCCTCAGAAATCAATGACCTAATTGAAGGACTAAAGAAAATTGAGAAATATACTTGGGCCCAAATCCGATGTCACGGCTCAAAAAAACCAGGTGAATCAGTGGGAACGGGTTATAAGTTGATTGACAAGCATCCGCCTTTGCCTGACAATATTCCTGAAGATGCGAGGTTATCCGAAATGCGAATTGATGAGAAAAAACGGATCTTTGGGTTCCGCGTTCAGTCTGTTTACTACATCATTTGGTTTGACCGCGACCATTCAGTTTGTCCAGAATAAAGTTTATGAGGAGTGAAAAAGGGCGATTCCCTACCCTGCCCGAAGGCACGCGCGTTCGGGATAGCTTCGCTCGCGCGTAGCTTTTCCATTTCTCACCCAAATTTAACGTTGCCCTGCTTGAAGTGCAGAATTTGCTATCTGGACAACTTCTTGCTGCCGTGCGTTTCTCCTTGTGACTCGGTACAGCACCCCCAGCCTTTGCCACTCAACAAAAGCAGTGCAATAAGCACCGCAATTATTGAAATAAATCCCCCTGAATCCGCCCGCCAATTCAACGCTTCTGTAAGTATCCTGCGGCAGTTGCGAAGGAGGCGAAAACGGTTCATTTCTTTTAGCTTCGATGGTGCCGAAATAACAGGCTCCCGCGCGGCATCCTTTGCCTAAATACATTCCCACAATGTAACCGTCTGCCCCCGCTTGCACATCAAAATCAAGTTGTTGAATGTCAGATAAAGGAAGTCTACTCGGAAGAAAAACAGGCACTCGCGTTTTGCCTTTAATTTGCCGAAAGATGTTACTCGCCGGAAAACTACTGTTAGCTTGGTTTGCACTTGAGTTATCGGGGATAGGGGGAAACTTTTGCACAAAATTCCTCCACTGCCCAACTCTATTTTTAGCAATATTCAAAGTGGCAATAGAGTATTTTTCGAGCGCAAAAGAAGGGCGACCATTTTTCAGGTTGAAGTTGCGGCGAATCACTGTAATTTCGGGTTTGCCTAAGCCGTAAGCTGTGGCTATGGAACGGGCGAGATTGCAGCTAATTTTGAAGCGTCCCATTTCAATATTGCCATTTTCCGCTTGATAAGACCAATTGTAACCTTCAGAAGGGCGATCGCGATCGCACAGAAAATGAGAAATCTCAAACATCTTGGCAATATGAACATCGTACAACCGCAACTTGCGGCTGCCGGCCGATTTTGCAGTGTTGCGATCGGGTACAATAAATTGTATGGGTTGCCAGCTATCTTCAGGGGAATAATTAAACCAACGGATTTCTGTAATCGGGAGTTCAGTCCTTGCTAACGCTGAGTTGGGTGTCAAAAGTGCGTGAAGCGAAGCTATCCCGAAGGGAATCGTAAAAGCAGTCACCACACAAGCAAAAATCGCCGCAAATAGCCATCTTCCCCTCATCCTGATTTCCCCCGAAGTAGGTAAGCGCACAAAAATATAGCATTTTGTAAGGGGCGAGTGCGAGTTAAGATATATCATACAATAGCCGTAAGGTGCGTTGTGCCTCCCAGACTGCCAAACTTAACGCTTCCCAGCTTTAATAGCAGAATTTCCTATTAAAATTAAATCCGATTCTCGTCCGTTCTTAATGGCGACGGTATACATAAAACCCTGAGTTTTCCACTGAAGAGTTGCTGTGCAGTAAGCCCCGCAACCGTTATGATAAACTCCTTTCACTCCGCCCGCAAGTTGCACATTTTTGAACGTCTTAGTTACCCCTTCTAGTTTTGTAATAAACTCCCCGCCTTTTTGACCTTGAATTGACCCAAAAGTGCAAACTGTCGTACCGCCGCAATCTGGTTTATACTCGATTGAAATAGTATAGCTGTTTGCTTTTGCTGTAGTTGGATAGTACATTTTTTGCGGAACCGGAATCCTGCTGGGAATAAAAATAGGGACTTGCGTTTTGCCTTTTAACTTTGGCAAAATTTCATTTACCGGAAACGCAGTGCCTCCTTGAGCAAGTTGTGTTGTCCCCGATTGTCGCTGCGACAATTGCGAAGATCCAAAAACAACGGAAAGAGGTACTAAAGCAGTCAATACACCAGCAGAAGTAGCCAAAAGTAATAATAATTTCTTCTTCACGGTCTTTTCCCTTAATATTCCAATAGTTTAGTTGGGGGGCGAACCGCATTCACCTATGTACAACCATAATTCAAGATACCAAATTAACACTCGCTTTTCCGGGAAAAATGTTTTTTGACTATTCTTGACAAGGTTGCTAGAATATGAAGTCATATATAATATAGAGAAGGTGAGCAATTTAGGAGTCGATCGTGGAACTGCAAGAGTATTTGCGCCAGCACGGATTGGAAACCTTGTCCGAAACTTATCATATCAAAGTTACCCGCCACCGCCAATATCCCGATTTAGTCTGTCTGAAATACTCGCAGATAGAATCTCCCCTGGGCGAAAAGATAGTCCAGCAGTGCCGAGGCATTATTTTAGATTCATCTCAAAATTGGCAGATAGTTTCTTATCCCTACAACAAATTTTTTAATTACGGAGAAATTCACGCCGCTGCAATTGATTGGAGAAATGCCAAAGTTTACGAAAAACTAGACGGTTCTCTGACTGTACTGTATTTTTACAAGGGAGAATGGAGAGTGCAATCTAGCGGCACTCCCGACGCCGCCGGCGAAGTTAACGGTTTTGGATTCACTTTTGCCGAACTGTTTTGGAAAGTCTGGCAAGAATTGGGATATCAATTGCCGTCCGAAACCGACCAGTGTTTTATTTTTGAGTTGATGACGCCTTACAATAGAATAGTTGTTCAGCAAACAAACAATCAAATCGTGCTTCACGGCGTCCGCAACACTCAAACGCTGCTAGAAACCGACCCGAGTATTTGGGCCAATAAATACGGATGGGAATTGGTCGCATCTTACCCTTTAACTAGCTGGAAAGAAACGATCGAAGCGGCTCAGCATTTAGACCCGATGAATTCGGAAGGGTATATTATCTGTGATGCTGATTTCAACCGAGTTAAAGTTAAGTCGCCTCAATATGTGGCGATTTCCCATCTGCGGGAAGGGTTTTCTACCCGCAGGATGATCGAGATTGTCTTAACTAACGAAGGAGAAGAGTTTTTAGCTTATTTTTCTGAGTGGAGTGAGTTGTATAAAAAAGTTAAGGACAAATATCAATCTTTGGTTGAAGAAATCGAGGAAGCTTACCGACAGCACGAACATATCGAAGTTCAGAAAGATTTTGCATTAGTTGTGAAGCATTTGCCGTATTCCGGGATTTTGTTTTCTTTGCGGGCCCGAAGAGTTGCGGGAGTGAAAGAAGCTCTCCGTGATGTTACGATCCATAAAATAGAGGAGTTGTTGGGTTTAGATTACATCCATCTAGGTTTGTAGAAGAAGAAGGAAGTTCGGCAACGAATTCGCAAGGGCGGATTTAACGGATGTCAGGAATCAGGAAGAGGGAAGAAGGAATATGAATGCCCTATGCCCTATGCCCTCTGCCCAATTACCAATTACCAATTACCATGAAAAGAGTTATTGTACTTGTTGGTTTACCCGCTTCGGGAAAGTCTCAATTTGCTAGGGATTTGCTGCTGTCTGAACCTGCCAAGTGGGTGCGTAGCAATAAAGATTTGCTAAGAGAAATGGCTCACGCTTCTCATTGGTCGCAGGCGAATGAAAAGTTTATTGTGCAGTTGAGAGATACGATTATTTTGATGGCTTTGGAAAGCGGCAAGCACGTCATTGTTGATGATACTAATTTTGGCCCGCACATCGAGCATATCAAGGAGTTGGTTAAAGGTAAAGCCCTTGTCGAAGTTAATGATTCTTTCCTGCAAGTTCCGGTTGAGGAATGTATTAAACGGGATTTGAAAAGGCTTAATTCGGTGGGCAAAGATGTGATTATGAAGATGTACAATAAGTACGTGCGGGTTCCCGTTGCGCCGCCGGAATATAACCCGGATTTGCCGGATGCAATTATTGTTGATATGGACGGTACGCTGGCACTTCTCAACGGCAGAAATCCTTTCGATGCTTCGAGGTGCGATCGCGATTTGCCCAATCAGCCCGTTTTAGATACCGTTCGCAAGTGGCAGTCCAGCGCCCATATTATTGTAGTGTCGGGTCGAACGGATGACTGTCAGCCTCAAACTAAAAAATGGTTGCAGCAGTACGAGGTTAATTATGCCAGTCTTTATATGCGGAAAACCGGAGATATGAGGAAGGATTCGATTATTAAAGAGGAGTTCTATCGGCGGCACATTGCAGGAAAATATAATGTTAAGTTTGTGTTGGACGATCGCCAGCAAGTTGTTGATATGTGGCGGTCGTTGGGATTGACGGTATTCCAAGTAGATGAAGGGGATTTTTAAGGCAGGGTTTGTTTGCGCGGGCGATCGCAACTTCCAAGCCTTGTCCCACCCCTAATGCTACAATCAAAGTAACATTGCAAAAAATTTTGTTATGATATCCATTCCCCAAGCACCCCAAAAAATGACCGTTGAGGAATATCTCAAATGGGAAGCTCAACAAGAGATTCGCCACGAATATGTCAACGGCGAAGTTTTTGCCATGACAGGCTGTACAATTCCTCATAACGATCTTGCACTCAACTTTTACACTGCATTGCGCCCACATCTGCGTTCCAGAGGCTGTCGGATGAACGTGTCAGATGTGAAATTGCAAGTCAGTTTTCAAAGCCGTTACTACTACCCTGATGTGATAGTCAGTTGCGACCCTCAAGACATGAATTCCCGCACATTCATTCAGAATCCTAAAATCATTGTGGAAGTTCTTTCTCCCAGTACAAGTGCTAAAGATCGGGATGAAAAATTCACTTGTTACCTAAAAATTCCGACTTTGCAAGAGTATATCTTGATTGATTCACAAAAGATTTTTGTTGAGCGTTACTGTCGGGGAGAGGGGAGAATGTGGCTGTACTATTCTTACACTGCTGGAGAGATTGTAACTTTATCAAGTATTGGGTTTGATTTGCCGATAGAACTTTTGTATGAAGGTGTTGCATTTGAAACAGGAATAGAAGCATAAAAATACATTTTTTGTTGCACTTCTATCAGGAACAGGCAGTCAATTTGTTTGTGGGGTAATATTATCCCTCTACCGCGTCCAAGCCAGCCAGCGGTTAAACAAATTTTTCACAAACGGCGTCAAACGAGTGCGATTATAAGCATCTCCTGCTTTCCGAATTGCCTCAGCTTGTGTTGGATACGGGTGAATTGTGCTAGCAATCTTTCCCAAACCAATATTGTTAACCATTGCCAAAGTAATCTCGCCGATCATATCCCCAGCGTGTCGCGCTACAATAGTTGCACCTAATATTTTATCGCTGCCTTTTTTGACGTGAATTTTCACAAATCCTTCCTCTTCGCCGTCAATAACTGCCCGATCGACTTGACTGAAAGGAATTAAAAATGTATCGATATCAATGCCTTTTTCCTTAGCCTCATGTTCCCCAATTCCGACGCGCGCAATTTCTGGGTCTGTGTAAGTACACCAAGGTATTGTCAAAGCGCTGAGCTTTTTGCGTCCGAAAAATAGAGTGTTTTGAATTACCATTCTCGCGGCAAAATCAGCAGCGTGAGTAAATTTATGTTTCATGCAAATATCCCCAGCGGCATAAATGTGGGGATTAGTAGTTTGCAAGTTGTCGTTGACAAAGACGCCAGTTTGTGTATCGTATCCGACACCGACAGCCTCCAGATTCAATCCTTCGACGTTGGGCGATCGCCCTGTACTCACAATAATTTCATCTACTGTTACCGATGCTTCCTTACCTTGAGATTTATAATAAATTACTTTTCCTGCATTTGTTTTCTCAACGCGCTCTATTTGGGATTCTAGTATTAGTTGAATTTCTTCGCGTACAAAAGCCTGCTGCACAATGTTAGCAGCCTCCGCATCTTCCTTATCTAAAATCTGAGCATTTTTGTGCAGCAATACCACTTCCGAACCCAGCCGCCGAAAGGCTTGAGCCAATTCGCAGCCGATCGGCCCTGCGCCAATTACGGCCAAACGTTGAGGTCTTTCTGTCAGGTTAAAAACAGTTTCATTTGTCAAATATCCAGCTTCTTGTAAGCCGGGAATTTGTGGTTGTAGCGCCCTTGCACCTGTGGCAATTACTGCTTTTTTAAAGCGCAGAGTTTGACCTGCAACTTCTACTGTATTATTGCTACTAAAACGACCAGAACCTAAAAAAACATCAACTCCTAATTTGTACTGGTAGCGTTTAACAGAATCAACATCGCTGATTCCCGCCCTGATGCGGCGCAGCCGTTCCATCACAGCGGCAAAATCCACTTCTACGTTGTCAGAAACATTAACACCAAATTTACTTGCTTCCCAGATATCGCCAACAGTGCGAGACGATCGAATTAAAGCTTTTGACGGCACACAACCGACATTCAAACAGTCGCCGCCCATCAAATGTTTTTCAATCAAAGCAACTTTCGCGCCCAAACCTGCGGCACCGGCAGCAACAATTAATCCAGCGGGTCCCGCGCCAATTACTACTAAATTATAAGAACTAGCCGGCTGCGGATTTACCCAATCGGGCGGATGCAAATAGGAGACTAATTTCTGGTTGTGTTCGTCCATCGGGGGGACAGTTACGCGATCGACTTTTGACTGGGGCATTCGCAAATCCTCCTAATTAAATACTTTCTTCCAAAGCTTTGCTGGCTATCCTAGTGAGAAAAACAGTTACAGCAACAGTAGCTAGAAAACCGAGGATATTGAGCGACCATTTTGCTGCTTCTGTTTGAGGATTGGTTGACTGACATATCGCGCCTATCGTCGCAATATTCCCCACCAAAGAACCGGAGTAAACGTACATGATTGTACCCGGTATCATGCCCAAGGAACCCAGCACGTAATCTTTCAAAGAAACCTGAGTAATTCCCAAAGCGTAATTCAACAAATTGAAAGGAAGTAAAGGACAAAGGCGAGTCAAAAAAACGATTTTTAATCCTTCTTGAGAAACAGCGCGATCGAGAGCTTTAAACTTGGGGTGAGATTCCATATATTTTACCACGCGATCGCGGCACAAGTAGCGCCCGATCGCAAAAGCACATACGGCACCTAAAATGGAGGCCGCAAATACGTAAACTGAACCCCACCACAAACCAAAAATCGCCCCCCCTCCCAGCGTCAGTACCGAACCCGGTACAAACAGCACAGTAGCCAAGTTGTAAGTAGCTACAAAAGCCACTGGCCCCCACCACCCTAAATCCTCGATCCGCATTAACAGAGTTCTCAAGACATCTTGAACGTAGGAAGATCTAGTTGCTACAATTAAGAGAGCGAGCAAAAGGGCGAGCGAAAAAAACAACACTAGGCGTTTAAATTTTACCCTAGCATAATCTTGGATTTGTTCTTTTGCCATGATTCACCCGCAAATATTTATCAGCATTATACTCCAAACTTAAATTATTACTGTAAACTACCCTAAAAGCGATTGTCATGACACCAAAAGCCCAACTTGCAATCCCCGAACATTTCGACCCTAAAAAATTAGGCGACGTCTGGCGAGTCCTCTACCAAAAACGCGCCACCCAAGCGAAAGATTGGGCAAAACAGCACAACATCCAGCCAGCCGCCAGCGACACAAACCGCATTTTTTTGTTGATAATAGATGCCCAAAATACCTTTTGTTTGCCCGAGTTTGAATTATTTGTGGGCGGGCGTTCCGGTAGCGGTGCTGTCGATGATAACCTGCGGCTGTGCGAATTCATCTATCGCAATTTAAATGCAATTACAACCATTGCGCCGACAATGGACACCCACACCGCCATGCAAATTTTTCATCCAATTTTTTGGATCGACGAAGCAGGCGAACACCCCCTACCAGCGGCAACTTTTATTACACTGGAAGATGTCCAAAAAGGCATTTGGAAAGTCAATCCCGCCGTCGCCCACAGCATTAGCGACGGCAATTTTTCAGCACTGGAAAAACAGGCTTGCCACTACGTCCAAAAACTCAGCGACGATGGGAAATATCCCCTGACAATTTGGCCCTATCACTCGATGCTGGGCGGTATCGGACACGCCCTGGTTTCTGCGGTGGAAGAAGCAATATTTTTCCACAGCATCGCCCGCAACAGCCAAGCACTTTTTGAAATCAAAGGCGGGAATCCACTAACAGAAAACTATTCGGTTTTGCGGCCGGAAGTTTTAGATGGATTCGACGGCAATCCGATTGCTGAAAAGAATGCTAGCTTTATTGATAAATTGCTCGATTTTGATGCAGTAATTATTGCCGGACAAGCCAAAAGTCACTGCGTTGCTTGGACAATTGATGATTTGTTAACGGAAATTTTGGTGCGAGATCCGAATTTGGCAAAGAAGGTTTATTTGCTGGAAGATTGCACTTCGCCTGTGGTTGTTCCGGGTGTTGTTGATTTTACGGAACAAGCAGATGCAGCTTATCAAAAATTTGCGGCGGCGGGAATGAATGTGGTTAAATCTACTGAGTTAATTCTGGGCGATTAAAGACGAGTATTTTATCTTGCGGTTTTCCGTGCAAAAAAGTATACATGATTAACCAGATGCGGTAATTTTTGTTCGCTTGGCACTCGGCTGCGATCGCATTTAACGGATTACGTATGATATCATATCCGGTAAATCACTTACGATAGAAGCGTAGTTAAGGAGTTTCCCGATGGCTGAAAACAAAATTTATAGTGTTGTTCTGTTTCGGGATGCGAGTGTGCGAGCAATTTCAAAACTATCGGTGGCCATCGCCACGACTTTTCTGATCACAGTTGTAAATGCAACCCAAGCCTACGCAGTTCCCGTCACCTACGATTTCACCATCACTGTTACTAAAGGCGGGTTAGCGGGCAATTCATTCAACGGTTCTTTCACCTACGATGATGCCAAATTGAAGGGAACGGGAGTGGAAGAATTGGGAATTACTGAGGGATTAACGACCTGCCTAAATTACCTTGGACGCACTTATCGCGAAACCGATGATACCAGTTATCCTAACTTTCCCCTACTCAGATTTGAGGATGGCAAGATCACGCAACTAAACTTTTGGATTCAGCCGAATCAGCGAGTTAATTGGTGGAATTTACCTGGATGGGAAGTCAAGCTTTCTGAGCCGAAAATGACCGATTCAACTGTTCCCAATTGTCAAAAACGGTGAGGGGTGGCTAAGGTGCGATCGAGGGTAAAAATATACGAGGAATTAGATGCAACTGCCTACGCTTACGGTAATTTCAGGCAGCCATGCTACCAAGGTGCGAGCGAATTTTTGCGATCGCTATGAACGAATGACTCAAAGATTGTTTGAAAAAAACCGCATGATTCCTATTTTCTGTCTGTCAAAAGTGCCTCTGCGGTTGACTATTTTCAATAACTATTTCCCATCCAATCTGGGGACTTCTTGCAAAAAACTGCCGCTCAACATTAATTCCGTCATCCGGTCTAAGTTGCCGCTGACTTGCAATTTTTTATCTGTTTGAAAGCGCTCGATATCGGCTTTTAAATTGCCGCTATTATATCCTAATTTACTCAAATAGTCAATAGCTTGCTGGTTGCTTAACAAGATATCCGCAGACCGGAAAATTGGCACGTATTGATCGCGCCAAACCTGGGCAAAAGTTGCCCTATCTAAATAGAAAATCCTGCCCCGCGCCGGGTCTCCAATGGCAGCTACACTGTCATTCATTCCCAGCAAAGCCACCGCGTGCGGTAGCTTCCGAGGGCCGTCAAACAGCCAAACTGCTAGCACTCCGGGGCGATTAATTTGCTGAATTTGCTCCCAAGTTGGCGTTAGTTCGATCGCATTTACGCCCAAAGCTCTTGCTGCTACAATTATTTGTGGCATCGAAGTTCCCAAGCGACTCGTCCCGGCAAAACGCGCTACACTCGATTCCGTCGCATCGATTCCCCAACGCCTTAACACTGTTGCTAGGGCGGCGGGGGCGCAACTGCTGTTAGATGTTTGTCGAAACACACCGTTGGGCCGCAAATTATCTATTAAATCCGCGTAAATTGGCGCCATAAAATAGTTTTCAGCGCCTGTAAATCCTCCCAATCCCAACAAGCAAATTAAAATTACTGCGATTACTTGCGATCGCGCTGTCAACCAACTTATACTAAAGCCAATACCGCAGACTCCCATCAACATCACTCGTAGCAAAGTCCAAGTAACTCGCATCCCGTGAAAGCGCCACTCGATCGGCAAAACAGGCATTTGAGGCATATTTAGAGCCAGTAGCAGCAAAGCAATATAAAAACCCAAAAACAGCAGGGCCATCGAATTTCTGCCCTTAAACAAATCGTTAGCCGTCACTCCAGAGCGAACTAACACCCGCCCGAATCGTATTCCCCAGACAAACAGCACCGAACCCAGCACCAGCGTCACTACTATTTCCATGAACTCAAAATTTTGTTGCTTAACTAGGTTGTAACATTTATGCGATCAAAGTAAGAAATCTGCCGAGAAGGTTAACAACCTTGTCCCTGATATGAAGAATGCCCTCGATACCACTGTAATAAGCTGTTACGCATTTAAACGACTAACGAACCAGGTAAGGTGCGTCAGCTAGAACACTTACGCTCGATGAGGGAAACGCTTATGTACTGACACACCCTACAATCGTCCTTTAAATGTCGAACAGCTTAGTGAAAAAGGAACGCACTAACACACTAGAATAAGGAAATAAAATTAGTCAAACAATGGCAGTAGCATCAGGATGTTAGACGTTAGATGGGCTTAATAAAAAAGGTACAGCCAGTGTTCACTCTGTCGCTGCTATCACTAACCCAATTCAGTATTTAACGGCGAAGGCGATTAATTTGGATTGATTTGGGTAATAACAGGAAAAGTTCAAGATGATTAACTTCAAATCGACAAAATTAAGAGAGCGTATCCTGTGGGGATATTCCATACCGATTTTGCTTTCAGTTGGAGCAGCTACTTTGGTTTTTTTAAATGCTAAGCAAGTAGAAGAAAAAGCCAAAATCCTAAATACTTCTAATGCTATTGTTATAGGTCTAAAAGACCTTGAACTGGGATTTTCAGGTATGCAGAAAGCTGCTCGCGGCTATTTTTTGGCACAAGAGAGTGATTTCTTAACTGAATACAATGAACAGGTAAACAGCTTTGACTACTTCTATCAGGATTTACTTAAGTGGGTTCAAAACCCGAAGCAGCTCCAGCGGCTAGAGGAAATGAATGTATTACAAGATCAGATAGACCAAGGCTATAAACAAGCCTTTTCTTTGGTCGATCAAGGTAGGCGAGACGATGGACTTAACTTGTGGAAGACACAAATTGTACCAAAGCTTCGTCAGGTTGATGCTATAGCTAAGGATTTTCAAAGCACCCAGAAAGAAATTTTAGCTAACAGAGAAAAAGAGCAAATACAAGCTTTGCAGTTCCTGACTACAGTCGTGATTTTAAGCACTGCTTTAGCTGCACTTACGGCAATTGCGATCGCTCTGTGGATTGCTTCAGGCATTGCAGAGAGACTGAATCAGTCAGTCAATACGATTGTTAGTTCTTCCACAGAGATTGCGGCCACAGTTGAACAGCAGGAACGGACAGCCGCACAGCAATCTAGCTCTGTAAATCAAACTACAATTACAATGGATGAGTTGGGCGCGGCTTCCCAACAATCAGCCCACCAAGCTCAAGCTGGTGCGGAATCTGCACGGCAAGCTTTAAAGATCGCTGAAAAGGGAACCCTAGCAGTGGAACAAACCCTGGAATCGATGACAATATTGAAAGAAAATGTCGGGGCGATAGCGGCACAAATTCTGCAATTGAGCCAACAAACCCATCAGATTGGCAATATCTCTACTGATGTCACAGATTTAGCCAATCAAACAAATATGCTGGCACTGAATGCCTCAGTAGAAGCAGTCCGGGCGGGCGAAAACGCCAAAGGTTTTACTGTCATAGCCACAGAAATCCGCAAACTAGCAGATAAAAGTAAGAAATCAGCCGAGAAAATTAACCGCCTAGTCGATGATATCAAGAATGCGATAAATTCCACCGTAACGGTGACAAAGGAAGGTACTAAAACAGTAGAAGAAGGAACCAAAATCAGTCAAGAAACGGCAGCAGCTTTCTCGGAAGTAGCAAATGCTGTTAACAATGTGGTATTGAACAATCAACAAATTTCTCTAACTGCTCAACAACAAGCAGTGGCAATTCAACAAGTAGTGGAGGCGATGAACAGCCTCAACCTATCGGCAAAAGAAACCGCTAGTGGTATTACTCAAACCAAAGTAGGCACTCAACAATTGAACGAGGCAGCCCAAAATCTCAATTCAATTGTCTAAAGGGCGCTCAGTGTTTTGGGCTAGCAGACTAGCAATTGATAGCATTAAGTCATCAATTGATCTGGCAGCCCTCCCAGCTTGTCAAACAGCCGGCATCGAAGTCAAAATGCTCGCAGACGAGTGCATCGCGAAAGCCAGGGCGATCGAATTTCTGCCCTAAAACAAATCCTTAGCTGTCACTCCAGATCGAACTAACACCAGCCCGAACCGCATTCCCTAGACTAACAGCACCGAAACCAGCACCAGTGTCACTACTATTTCTATAAGTTCAGAATATTGTCGCTTAACTAGGTTTTAACACGCTCTGCGATCGTCCGTGGGGAAGCGGAGGAGGAGGAGAGTGGGGGAGTGGCAGCATTTTTCTTTTGCCTCCTGCCTTCTTCCCTCTTTCTTCAACCACACCTAAAATTTGCAAAATGTCAAGGGATGCGATCGACTTTTCCCCACCTTAGCCACCAAGTCCCAAACAAGATTTAGCCCCGAAAAAAATCCCCCAAATCTTTTGCCACAAACGGCCACATCGGTTGTAATATAGATGTAAGTCACAGCCCGTTAAAGTAATCAAAACAATTCAGCCGCTCAATATATTCACGCTCCTTGGAGCGATGAATTGTATTGAGCGTGCCTATTAAGGAGCGATCGAAGCTCGTCAGACACCCCAAATATTCAGGAAGAATCATGCCATCAAGATCCGCCAACGATGTAGACGTAGCAGAGCAATATTGGCACTACCTAGAAATATCCAAGGTTGCAACTATCTTAGGAACCAACCTGGAAAGCGGTTTAGAACCGACAGAAGCCAACCATCGCCAACAGAAATTCGGGCCCAACGAACTAACGGTTAAAGCAGGGAAACCAGCCTGGTTAAAATTTATCCTGCAATTTAACCAACCCCTCCTGATCATCTTGCTGAGTGCAGGTTTAATCAAAGCAGTGATCGGAGAATGGCTAAACGCTAGCGTAATTTGGGGCGTAACAACCACCAACGCTACTATTAGTTTCATCCAAGAAGCTGGAGCCGAGAAAAAAATTGAAGCCCTAGCCCAAGCTGTCACCACCGAAGCCACAGTAATTCGGGGTGGCAAAAAATTAAGAATTCCCTCCAAAGAACTCGTAGTCGGTGACTTAGTAACCCTGACTTCCGGCGACAAAGTACCGGCAGACTTGCGCTTAGTGAAAGTGCGCGACTTGCAAATTGACGAATCGGGACTCACCGGGGAATCTGTTGCTGTCGAAAAAGAATTAGGACAGTCGGGAGACATAGTTCTGCCAAAAGAAACGCCACTAGCAGAACGGGATAACATGGCCTATGCCGGCAGTTTTGTCACTTTTGGCCAAGGTAGCGGCATCGTAATTGCGATCGCCAATAAAACCGAAACCGGCAAAATCTCCCAACTATTAGATCGGCACATCGACCTCACCACCCCCTTAACCCGCAAATTCAATCAATTTAGTCAAAACTGGCTGTTATTCGTGTTGGGAATGGCAACCTTGACCTTCGCCGTCAGATTGGGACGGCCAGTTCCTGCGGGAGTTTCAGCCTTTAAAGAAGCAGTCGAACCCGCTGTCGCCCTGATTGTCGGCGCAATTCCCGAAGGCTTACCCGCCGTCATCACCGTCACCCTAGCCGTAGGCGTTTCCCGGATGGCAAATCGCCACGCGATCGTCCGCAAATTGCCCGCAGTCGAAACCCTCGGCGGCGCTACAGTCATCTGTTCCGACAAAACCGGAACTTTGACGGAAAACCAAATGACGGTGCAAGAAATCTATTCTGGCGGCGAATCCTACTCGGTTACGGGTACGGGATACAGCCCCGAAGGTGAAATTCAACTCAACCAACTGCCAATTACTGTCAGCCAAGCTCCTACTTTGCAAGAATGTTTGCAAGCTGGACTGCTTTGCAACGACTCTCACTTGGAATTCAAAGACGATAATTGGATTGTCGTCGGAGATCCGACAGAAGGAGCGTTAATTGCAGCAGGCAAAAAAGCTGATTTGAGCCAGCAAATTTTGTCCAAGTCAATGCAGCGGCTGGATTCAATTCCCTTTGAATCTCAGTTTCAATACATGGCGACGCTGCACCGAACTCCCAATGGCAAAATTTTGTACGTCAAAGGTTCCGTAGAATCAATTCTCGGCCGCTGCGGTTCCAGTCTCGACACTCAAGGAAATCCGGTAGAAGTCGATCGCGCACAAATTCACCATCAAGTGGATGAAATGGCAAAGCAAGGCTTGCGCGTCTTGGCTTTAGCGAAAAAGCCAGTACCCCAAAGCCAAAATTCCGTCGATCACTCGGATTTGGAGTCAGGCCTGGTTTTCTTGGGACTCCAAGGCATGATTGACCCGCCGCGGGCAGAAGCGATCGCAGCCGTCCAAGCTTGTCAAACCGCCGGCATCCAAGTCAAAATGATTACCGGCGACCACATCGCTACAGCCAAGGCGATCGCCCGCCGCATGGGATTCCGCAAAACTAAACACCACAGAGAACTTGTAGCCTACACCGGCGCTCAACTCGCCGAAATGAGCAAGCAGGAACTCGGCGAAGCCGTAGAAGCCGGCTCAGTTTTTGCCCGCGTCGCCCCAGAACAAAAACTCCGCCTGGTAGAAGCTTTGCAGCAAAAAGGCGAAATAGTGGCGATGACGGGAGACGGCGTTAACGACGCCCCAGCCCTCAAACAAGCGGATATCGGCATTGCGATGGGCAGCGGTACTGAGGTTTCTAAGGAAGCCGCCGACATGATTCTTACCGATGATAACTTTGCGTCGATCGAATCTGCTGTCGAAGAAGGGCGATCTGTTTACAAAAATCTGCTCAAAGCAATCAGCTTCATTCTCCCAGTCAACGGCGGAGAATCGATGACAATTTTGCTCAGCACCCTCCTCGGTCGAGAATTGCCGATTTTGTCGCTACAAATTCTCTGGCTGAATATGCTCAACTCGATCACCATGACTGTGCCCCTAGCTTTCGAGCCCAAGTCAGCGGGAGTCATGAAACAGCAGCCCCGACCGGTAAACGAAGCTTTCCTCACCGGAAATCGGATCAAGCGGATCATCGCTATTTCTCTTTACAACTGGACTCTGATTTTTGGAATGTTTGAATGGGTACGCCAAGCTCCTTGGGGAACCTTGGAACTGGCCCGCACGATGGCGATTCAAGCTTTGGTAATGGGGAGAATTTTTTACCTATTGAGTCTCAGCCAGTTGTTGCCTTCTTTGATTGCTAAATTTAGCGGTTCTAAGGAAGAAGTTAGCGGCGCTCCCGCCCTGGGTGTGGGAATTGTCCTGGCGATAATTTTGCAGATCATTTTTGCTAACTCTCCGTTTGTCAATCGCATATTTGAGACGGCTCCGATGAACTTGGATCAGTGGCTGATTTGCTTCGGCGTAGCCCTGCCGATGATCGGTGTTGCTCTCTCCGTCAACCGCTTTGACCCGCCCAACTAAGCTGCTGCACAAAAGTGCGATCGAACTTGTAGGTACTGCCACCGATTACTAATTTCGGCTGTTCAGAAACCAGGTTTCTTCAAGAAACCTGGTTTCTCTGTTTTGCAGAAATCGAACCTGAAAGCCCACGTCATATCATGTCCGGTAAATCACTTACGATGAACTGCCAATTTTAGTCCACCAATGAAAAGCCGTTAACCCTTTGAAAACAGCCGTTTCCTAAAACCTTAATTATTTCTGTATAATCCACTACAATTAACCGTTAAAAAAGTATAGATATATTAACAAAGTAAATGTGCGCTGGTGGCGATATTTACCGCTTATTGACAATAATTTTGAATGCTCCCCGATCGCCCTTCGCTACAACCTTTAGCCAGCAGGTCTTGGTTTGAAGCAGTTTTGATAAGCAAACCCGATCGCTCTTCCCAACGGCTCCTTATCGATACCGCAGTCCCAAAAGATTTGCTTATCAATCAAATTTAATAATTGTTTTATAATTTCCGCAAGAGTACGGTAGAGTTAATTATCAAGTCAAGGAAACGTGCGGCTCGCAAAAAGTGAGTTCACGCAACTGGGCCGATCGAAATATCGATATTAATCAAACCAGTCAAATCAGCAGGGATAGTTTAAAGACTTATACTAGCGATAAATCTTTTGCTCCCTCCTGCCAACCAGCGCTCAAAACAGTTAGCTAAACCCAATTAGCGAACAGCAAAAAAGCGCGTTGATAACCTTCAGTGAATGTTGTTACAGAAGATTATGAATTGCAGCGAGGCTAGGCTATGACAAGATTTTCAGATGAATTTTCTGCGCTTTCTCGGCGTAAATTTATCCTCAAAGCAGGTGCATCTGCCCTGGGTTCAATACTGCTCAAAGGTTGTTTGGGAAATCCCCCAGAACCCGGTGCAACTGCAGGTGCTGACGGCGCAATACCCGCAGCTACCTCAGTAGTGGCTGTTGCCAATGAGAAAAGAGTCGAAGGAATTGAAAGCACTAAAATCACATTGGGATATATCCCGATCGTCGAAGCAGCACCTTTAATCATTGCCCAAGAAAAAGGCTTTTTTGCCAAATACGGCATGACCGAAGTCACGATTGCCAAGCAAGCAAACTGGGGTTCGGCAAGAGATAACGTAGAAATCGGATCTGCAGGTGGCGGCATTGACGGTGGCCAGTGGCAAATGCCGATGCCTTATCAAATTAGTAAAGGGTTGATTACCAAAAACAGCGTCCAAATCCCGATGTATGTTCTAGCCCAGTTGAACACTCAAGGAAATGGAATTGCGATCGCAGCCAAACACCAAGGTAAAGGCATCGGGCTCAAACTAGATCAAGCAGCCCAAGACTACATCAAAGGCCTCAAACAAGCAGGTACTCCCTTCAAAGCAGCCTACACCTTCCCCAAAGTCAACCAAGACTTTTGGATTCGCTACTGGCTAGCTGCTAACGGCATCGATCCCGACGCAGATGCCGAATTGCTAACAGTACCGCCGGCCCAAACCGTCGCCAACATGAAAACCGGAAGCATGGACGGTTTCAGTACCGGCGACCCATGGCCCCTGCGGATCGTCCAAGACAAAATTGGCTTCATGTCCGCCCTGACTGGCCAAATCTGGAAAGGTCACCCGGAGGAATACCTAGCAATTCGTAGCGACTGGGTAGACAAACACCCGAAAGCCACCGAAGCCATCTTAGCAGGACTTATTGAAGCCCAGCAGTGGTGCGACAAACCAGAAAATCGCCCAGAATTAGTTGCCATTACTTCTGGAAGAAACTACTTTGATATATCTCCCCAATTTTTGACGCCTCCCTACGAAGGCAAGTACATCATGGGCGATGGCAAACCAGACATCAACGACTTCAACAGTAGCCCGCTGTACTGGAAGGATGGCGTCGGCAACGTTTCTTATCCCTACAAGAGTCACGATTTGTGGTTCTTAACCGAAAGCGTTCGCTGGGGTTTCCTGCCGACAAAAACATTGGCAGATAAAAACACACTCATCGATAAAGTCAACCGCGAAGATATCTGGAAGAAGGCAGCTAAATTAGCAGGAGTTGCTGATTCTGAAATTCCTAAAAGTACGTCTCGCGGCGTTGAGAAGTTCTTTGACGGCACAGAATTTAATCCTGAGCAGCCAGAAGCTTACCTCAAGAGTTTGGCAATTAAAAAAGTGTGATGTGGTCTTAGCTTCGCATAATTTAGTCTCGAATTGTAGGGTGGATACTGCCCGCCATTGGTGTCAACTTAACGCTTTTTCTCTCAGTCCGCTAGGCACTAAAGGTTGAACTTGTTTGTTAACACCAATGCACGCCCTACCATTAATTTATTCTCGAAAAAAACAGCAGAAACATAGGAGATTCACAAGATGGCTGTCAGCACAAATCGGAGAGGCGGAGTCGCTGTCCAAGGAGCTTTTGGCGAGTTTTGGAAGAAGAATTCCCCAAATATCTTGCCGCCAATTTTAGGAGTTTTGGGGTTTCTGTTGGTTTGGCAATTCTTGTCAAGTACGGGACTGATCAAACTGCCGGGGCCGATCAGCATTTGGACTGACGAACGGACGCGGATTTTGTTGCTGTATCCTTTCATGAACTCCAAAACCTACGGAATTGGCTTATTTTGGCAGACTTTGGCGAGTTTGGAACGGGTGGCAAAAGGGTACACTCTCGCGGCCGTTGTGGGAATTGGTACAGGTGTTTTGGTAGGTACAAATCCTTTTCTAAACCGCGCTTTAGATCCGCTTTTTCAGTTTTTGCGGATGGTGGCGCCTTTGGCTTGGGTGCCGATCGCCCTGGCTGCACTGCAACAAAACGAACCTGCTGCTTTGTTCGTGATTTTTATCACTTCAGTTTGGCCAATTTTGATCAACACGGCTGAAGGTGTTCGCCAAATTCCCGACGATTACAACAACGTTGCGAAAGTGCTGCAACTTTCTCGGAAAGAGTATTACCTCAATATCTTGTTTCCGTCGGCACTTCCTTACATCTTCACAGGATTGAGAATTGCGATCGGTTTGGCTTGGCTGGCGATTATTGCAGCGGAAATCGTGATGTCTGGGATTACGGGTATCGGCTTCTTTATTTGGAATGCTTACCAGCAAAACTACATTAGCGAAATTCTGTTAGCGGTGTTCTACATTGGGGCTGTTGGTTTGTTGCTCGATCGCATGATGGCTTGGTTGCAGCAAAAAATTGCTCCTTCTCAAGGAAAGTAGTTTTGAGTTAATTCTTTGGGGCCGGAAGAATTAGGATTATTTAACCGCGAAGACGCGTTAGCAAAGCGGATCGTAAGCGCTAGGACAAGAAGGAAGAAGAGGGAAGAAGTAGATAATCTTATACTGGGAAGCGAGTAAAAGTATTTCTACTTCCCGGCTCAGCCAGGGAACCAGTTAATTAGCAGCTAGCGAAACAACAAACATACAAAAAAGGCAAGAAAATCATGTCTGTTTTGATTGCAGTAGAACAAGTCGGAAAAGTATTTAATTTAACAGACGGCGGCACATACATAGCCCTCAAAGGCATCGATCTGGAAATTAAAAAAGGCGAATTTATCTCCTTAATTGGACACTCCGGCTGTGGCAAATCTACGCTGCTCAATATGGTCGCAGGTTTGGATATGCCGACAGAAGGATTGGTGACAATCGAAGGACAAAGAATCACCCAGCCCGGCCCCGATCGCATGGTAGTATTCCAAAACTATTCCCTGCTACCTTGGCGGACGGTCAGAGAAAACATTACCCTAGCCGTAGACTCGGTAATGAGTGGCTTACCCAAAGCCGAACGCCTCGACATCATCCAAAAACACATCGACATGGTGGGCTTAACTCCCCACGCCGAGAAGCAACCGGCACTGCTGTCGGGCGGACAAAAACAGCGCGTGGCGATCGCCCGTGCTCTGGCCCTGCGCCCCAAACTGTTACTATTAGACGAACCCTTCGGCGCTTTGGATGCTTTGACTCGCGGCAACTTGCAAGAAAAGTTGATGGAAATTTGCCAAGAGTACGAAATCAGCGCCCTGATGGTAACGCACGATGTGGATGAGGCCGTGTTGCTGAGCGATCGCATTGTCATGCTCACCAACGGCCCAGAATCGAAGATTGGCGGGATTCTCGAAGTAGACATCCCCCGCCCCCGCCAGCGCATGGAAGTCGTCTCACACCCGAGCTACTACGCTCTACGTAGCGAAATGATTTACTTCCTCAACCAGCAGAAGCGCGTCAAAAAACTGCGGGCGCGGAAAGTACCCGCGATCGCCCGCCACGGCCTGGAAAAAGTCAACCTCGAACTCGGCTTTATTCCGCTGGCCGCCTGTGCTCCCCTCGCTGTCGCCAAAGAAAAAGGCTTTTTTGCCAAGCACGGCCTCGATGAAGTCCACCTGGTGCGGGAAACAAGCTGGCGCGGCATCGTAGACGGCATCGCCGCAGGTTACTTAGACGCAGCTCAAATGCCCTCTGGGATGGCGGTGTGGTTGAGCTTGGGGGGCCACCAAGAAAAGCCGATTCCGACGGTTACAGCCCTCACCATGAGCCGCAATGGCAACGGAATTACCCTAGCGAGGCGCTTTTACGACCAAGGGATCTACACTCTGGCAGATTTTAAAAAAATGCTTCAGAGAACGCCCGCGCAAACGCACCGTATGGCGATCGTGCACCCTTCTTCGATGCACAACCTGTTGCTGCGTTACTGGCTGGCTTCCGGCGGCATTGACCCGGATCACGATGTGTTGCTCAAAAATATCCCACCGGCTCAGATGATCGTTGACTTGCAGGGCGGCACTATTGACGGTTTCTGCGTCGGCGAACCTTGGAACTTGCGGGCCTCAATGGAAGGAGTCGGCTTTACGGTGGCGACAGATTTGGAACTGTGGCCCGGACACCCCGCGAAAATTCTCGGAGTTCGGGAAGACTGGGCAAATGCTTATCCCAACACTCACATTGCTCTAGTCAAAGCTTTGCTGGAAGCTTGCCAGTATTGCGCCGATCCAAATCACGCCGCGGAGGTTTCGGAAATTGTCGCGGGAAGGGAGTACGTCGCTACTGATAAAAGTTACATCCAACTCGGCGACCCGAAATCTGTTGCTTGCAACCTCGATACTCCGATGCGGGAATACGCCCACCACTTGTTTTCTGGAGAGGGGGTGAATCGCCCAAGCCGCACCGAACAACTCTGGCACATGGTGCAGATGGCGCGCTGGGGCGATACTGTGTTCCCGCGCAACTGGGTGGAAATTTTGGAACGGGTGGTAAAAGTGGGTGCGTTCAGCACGGCGGCCCGAGAGCTGGGGATGGCTGATATTACTTACACTCGCGGTTCTCTCAGCTTGTTTGACGGCTCGGTGTTTAATGCTGACGATCCGATCGGCTATCTCAACAATCTGGCGATTAAACGCGATTTCACGATGGCTGAAGTTGTACTCGATTCCGGCCGCAGAGCTGCTTAAAGCGGTTTTTAGTTCGATAAAAACAGGGTAATTGCTAATGGTTAGTTGTTAGTTTTTAAGTGCTAATTGCTAGTGAGTAATTCCCTCTTCAGGAAATCCGTTGAATCCGTTAAATCCGTTACATAATCCGTTGCCGAACTTCCTTCTTTCTTCGCAAATCATCCACTCACAATTTCCTAAACCCATGCTCAACACCACTAAAAACCAGACGAACACCAAAACTCAAATCCAGGGGGGAAAAGGCCGCCGCCAACCTTTTTTGGTGATGGACAATGTTTACAAAGAATATCCAAACGGTTACAGGGCTTTAGAAAACGTCAATCTGAATGTAGCTGAGGGAGAGTTTATTACTCTGATCGGACACTCCGGCTGCGGCAAATCAACACTGTTAAATATGGTGTCGGGTTTTAGCCATCCCAGCCAGGGTAGCGTGACGATTAACGGGCAGCGGATTACGAAGCCGGGCCCCGATCGCATGGTGGTGTTTCAGGGTTACGCTTTGCTGCCTTGGCGGACGGTGTTTGAAAATGTTTATATAGCTGTTAATGCTGTATTTCCGAATAAGTCGAAGGTCGAAAAAAATGCGATCGTCAATGAGCATTTGGCGATGGTGGGATTGACAGAAGCTGCTGAGAAAAGACCGCCACAAATTTCGGGGGGGATGAAGCAGCGGGTTTCTATCGCCCGCGCTTTGGCAATTCGCCCAAAAGTGCTAATTTTAGACGAACCTTTTGGTGCTCTGGACGCAATTACTAAGGAGGAATTGCAAGAAGAGTTGCTGAAAATCTGGAACGATCACCGCTGTACGGTGTTGATGATTACTCACGATATTGATGAAGCGCTGTTTTTGGCCGATCGACTGGTGATGATGACTAACGGCCCGTCGGCGACAATTGGCGAAGTTTTGGAGATTCCTTTTCCGCGTCCGCGCGATCGGGTTCAAATGATGGAAGATCCGGAATACTACAATTTGCGGAACTACGCCTTAGATTTCCTGTTCCGTCGCTTTGCACACGATCACGATGCCTAATCGGTTGGGAAATCAAAGTTAAAGAGGAGAATTAGGAGACTTCTCGAAAAATTTTAATTCTTTTGCACAGTAGGAGTTAGACCTCCTGCGGGCCCAAGACTTGCTTGTTTGCAGAAGTCTATTGAAAAGTTGAAGCCCCAGTGTTCCCCGATTTCCGGGGAACATCGCTGCGGGCACAATTTTCCAGATCCGGTTGGGTAAACTGAAGCTTAATGGTGGACGAGAAGTTTTTTCGGACGTTCGGATCTTTTTCCGATATTTTACGTCTACCAGCGAAGAGACCCGATTGCCTAGCTGTCGGTAAGCTGGCATGAACAGAGCCCACCTTCGATCGAGGGTGGGCTTCTTCTTGATGTTATTAACCGTTTGTGGGCGATCGAGGGTTTGTGCATTCCACCCTTTGAACTGGCACACTGTGGGAACGTTTATCGGTGTTTCATGAATTAAGGGTTTTGTCAATATAGGGGTTTTCAGTTGAGTGAAGTACAGATATCGGGTAGGGAAACGGTTTAGCCTAAGTCCGGGGCGGGGTTCTGTGACTTTTAACAATTGGTATAAGACTGATGATGGTAGCCAGCAGACTTTTTTAAATTGGTCTTACTCAGGTTTGCACGGAAAACTCCTCTGGGTCAATATCCCAATTTACCCAACGAATTGCCTCGCGGGCCGATCGCACATCAGGCGGCACTCTCAAAGCGTGAATAAATCCCGTACTCGGACAGGTCATTTTTAACAAATAAATAGGTTCTTTTTCAGGAGGATTACCATCGCCACCGAAATAAACAGGATCGAAAAAAGCAGGGTCGAAATCATCAGGATCGAAGCCATCAATATCAGCATCAATTCTTAGCAGCGTGTATTCTTTCCAGCAATCTAATTGTGTTGCCTGTAATTCAGAGCAAATTCTCGCGTAGCCAATTCCCTGAATTAACGCTCGCCGAACTTCCGCATTGTCTTCCTCTAAAAGCCAAGTCGCTTGCCAGCGATCTGGGTGAATTTGTCCGTATGCTTCGGGCAGTGTTACTCCGTGATATGAGTAGAGTTTGTAGCCGTCGGAAAATTCAATTGCCGATTCTCCTTCTGCGTGGAGGCGATGTTCGCTGTCGAGGCAGAGTTTGGTGGGGCGATCGCACACGTAGCAAACATCATAAAACGCAAAAATCCAGCCGCATTCTGTTAAAAGCTGCTGAAAGCATTCTAAGGCTTTCTGTGCCCCTGGTTTGAAAATAGTTCCGAATGTAGAAACACACAATTCTGCCACGCAGATTGTACCCAACAAGTATGGCGGAATAATGGGTCTTGAGCGGTTCCTGTAGTTTGAAAAATCTCCTCCCAATTCTTGTTCTAGCTGTCCCTCCCATCTCCCTAATTCATAATCACCATTCCTATATGTGATTAAACACTCATGTTTTAGCTTTTTCTGAAGTAGATCGATAAAATCTGTTTCCTGAGTGAGATGTTGCTGTTTTTTTAACTGTGCTATGGCTGCATGAGGGCTACCGCAAATAATAACGTTAATACTTGTCTCACCGACGGCTGCACAGGCAAATTCGATCGCTGCTGCGGCACGGGTGCGATCGATTCGATCTGTAGAACGGGCGATAACTTCCCACTGGGATTGCAGCGAAGTTATCTTTGATATTGGATTGTTTTCCAGAGACAAATCGGTCAAATTAGTCAGAAATTTCAGGGGTGTTATGTCTGATATTTGATTGTTTCCCAGACGCAGCCATTCCAATTTAGTCATAAATTGCAGGGGTGTTATATCTGATATTTGATGGTTCTCCAGACGCAGCGTAGTCCTATTTGATAGTATCCGATCGGCTTCATTGCAATCACAAGTGCCAGCCTGTTTTAACAGGACTTCAACTGTATGTCTTGCCGATTCTGAAAGACTATCTTTGTGCTTGCACCAATCGGCAAAGCTACTGAAATTAATTGGTTGGTTTGCTTGTGGTTCTGGCATAGTAAATTTCTCCTCAAGTTTGGTAAGATTTCAGTCCGGCAGGGGTTTAAACCCCTGCCTCACAGCTTAAGTCGGTTTCAACCGAGTGAAATTAAATGGTTAGATCGCGATCACATACAATATTTGTTGTCTATTTATGCAGCGTTACGATCTTAACAGTCAGTTAAAACTGACTTGAGCTTTGAGCCTGGGGTTTAAACCCCAGGTGGGCTATCAGGGCGATCGAAAATCTTTAAGTTTGCACGGAAAACTCCTCTGGGTCGGTTCCCCAATTTACCCAACGAATTGCCTCTTTAGCCGATCGCACATTTGGCGGCACGCGCAAAGCGTGAATCAATCCCGTGCTCGGACAAGTCATTTTTAACAAATAAACTGGCTTTGGATTACCCTCCTCATCAAAATCATCGGCAAAATCGATGCTTAATAAAGTATATTCCTGCCAACTATCTAATTCTCTCACCTCTAATTCTTGACAAATGCGATCGTAAGTAATTCCCGGAATTAACGCGCGCCGAACTTCTGCATTCTGTTCCTTCAACACCCACTTAGACTGCCACTGGTGCGGGTGCAGCCTACCGTACCATTCGGGCAAAATCACGCCGTGATAGGCGTAAATCGAAAAACCGTCGGCAAATTGTACCGCTGGTGTTCCTTCCGCGTGCAAGCGATGGTTGCTGTCTGCAGAAAGTGCGATCGGCCTTTCGCACACAACACAAACTTTGTCATAAGGATAAATCCAGCCGCAATCCCGGACAATCGATTGAAAAACAATCCAATTTCTGCCGTAAGAATGAGGTAAATTTAGAACAGAAATGCAAAAATCTAACAAACTTCCATAAGCAGCCAATAATTCTGGCTGAATGCAATTATCGATTTGTTTTCCTAGTGTCAGCCAGTGAATTTTTCTGCCAGTACCGCTAAATTGTTGTGACAATTTGTTTGATGCTTCTCGAGTTAAATCCTCCTCTTGCGGCCCCCAGAGTTGACTTTGTAGTTCAGTGTAAAGTTGATGTTCTAGTTGACTTTGCAGTTGTCTTTCCAGTTGGCTTTCTAGTTTGCTGCGTAGATAACTCCGCAGTTTTTTTTCTAATTCGCCACGCAGTTTGCTTTCTAATTGACTCCGCAGCAGGCTCTTCGGATTGTCCAATTGACTGACGATTATATCGGCAGCTTCGTAAGGGCGATCGCAAAAAATTATTTCCGGTGGTTTTTTGCCCATTATGGCGTAAGCCGCTTTAATTGTTTCCGCAGCTTTGGAGCGATTTATCGGCCCAGGGGAGAGAGCAATTTCTCTCCACTTATCCCGATAAACTGGAATCAAAGCTGCTTGTTCGGGCGTTAGTTTTTTAACCTTAGTCTGCGACATACCTCCAACCTTGTGGCTCATATTCCCGCTGAAGTCGCACCATCCAATTACCTTCGGGAATTGCGATCGCATGGTGTTCTTCGTGACTCAATAAAGCTGTCGGTGAAAGCACCCGCAAGTACAGAGTGCCGTCTTTTTCGTACAGTTCAGCTTGTCCCTCAATAATCTGGTGAGAATGTCCGGTAACTTCACCTTCGGCGAGGGTTAGGTGAGGTTTTTTTTCTCCTTGGATTTTCGGTACGGGGGTGAGAATTACGTCGCCTTGTCGGATGGGTTGCATAGGTTTTTTCTAAATTTTGTTGGCTGGTGTCGATCGAGCTTTTCTACCGTAACCACATACTACACTTGTAATACGTAGCTGTCAAGAGCCACAAACCAAATCCCATAACTCTTTGCTGCACTGACAGGCGTTATCTTGGAGCGTGAAAGTGCGATCGCAAACAGAAATGCGATAATAGAGGCGAGTTTCGAGTCGCCTGGGTGAGGGCGGGTTTATAAATATTGTCGATGTGAATGAAAGATGGTTGGTGAAAGCCGCCCCTACAAATACTGTGGTTAATTTATGGAATCAATTATTATTTGACCTATTTGGCATTGCAACCTCTTCACCTAATCTGTGTTGACGAGAGAACCCACAACTTGTTTGTATTGGCTGGGTCGGACGAAGATATTGAGGTTAAAATTTCTCCCAATAGGGATTTTTTTAAAATGATTAAAGTAGGTTATATTGCAATATTTGATATAGCATTAAAGCGTTTGTTTATTAAAACTCGCCGGAACAAAGCTGCACGACCAGCCTAATTAGATAGGCGAAAAAAGTGATCGAATTCAATAATAACAACAGTGGAAAATTCTGATTTTTATCCTAAAATTGAGGCAGCCCTTCGCCAGCAAATGAAAGAGTATAAAAGTGAGTATTGTATCCTAACAATATATTTATAAATCGGGGAGCGATCGCCCAAAGCACGTTTTCTCTAAACCGCCGAAATCCCGCGCCGAAACTCCTTAACTGCTTCAACCCTAGAAGCCATCAGCAAGCAGCGAGACAGCAGGTTGATGTCTAAACCGGGCAGAACTTCGCTTTGGGCAATTTTTTCATATCCGTGCGATCGCAAATGATACAGGCCAAATACTCCATCCTCCCAAAACCAAACTTCGGGGACTCCCAAGGCTTGGTAACGATTCAACTTGCTTTCGTTGCCGCTAGTAAATACAACTTCGATCGAGAGGTCTGCAATGCCTCCCGATGCTTTGCCAATTAAGTAAGATTGCTCTGCTTGTGCGGAGGCTTTTCCTTCTTTTTCCTGGGTAAAGCTTCCTGTGGGAGTAAAATCGATTTCTTTTTCTACAAAATACGTACCCAGCAACAGGGCGATGACACCGCTGAAGACTTCATGTTCTTGGGAAACTGCCAAGATTTCTACCTCACCTTTGAAATAAAAAAGTCGGATGCCGGGGGAATCAGAAAACCCCTGCTCGATCAGCTTGAATTGTTGCCAATCAATCCCGGATTGAATTAGGCGCTGGTCTTTTGGTTTGTCTAAGGTTGCTGTCATGGCACGACCTCCTTTAACTATTTTACTGTAGTTTAGACTAACCAAAGATGAGAACGGTGGCAAAAGAAGAACTAGAGCCACCGTTAAGGAGAGAATGAGGGT